>JAESQI010000086.1 GCA_016765255.1 Robiginitomaculum sp.
GCCAAAATAACATGTGAACGCCTCTAAATCATCGTCGGTCATTTTCTGATCTGGAAATGATAAAACGTGATATTCTGACCACGCTTTTTTAATGTCGCTGACCTGTTCAGAACTTAGCGGTTTTCCAAGGTCAATGCCGCGCACTTCCGCGCCGCAAGCTTGCCCTGATGGTTTGATCGTAAGTGTCATCATTATCCCCTTAATATTCCTAGGCCTTGACAAATAACAGTTAGCCCCTCAGTTTGTATTGACATTTCACGCCATTCTTAAAATATTATGATACGAATTAACGGAAATTTTGCGAAAATATTAGGCTCATGGATGGTGCGCCACGGCATTGAGAGCAAAAGCTTGTCTCAGAACCTAGAAACCCTCGTTCGTAAAAACTCGATTTCCCAATCAACTTGGCGTGACCTGCTTTCCCAAGCCGCGCGCTTGAGTGATAGGGAAGACATAGGGCTGCAGATTGGAAAAGAAGTCCAAATAGAAAGTGCTGGAATTTTAGGATATCTAATTTTAAACAGCGATAGCCTCGAAGACGCGCTTGAGACTATTATTTACGGAGAAAAGCACTTATACCACGTCAACTTTGCGCAATTACACAGAACTTCCAAGACCATCACTATTTCATGGCCGGATCGTTTGGGGGCAGAAAATGCGCTGTTTGTTCATGTCGCTTTGGCATCAGCATTGACCTTTATCAAGCTCTGCTTTCCTGATGGTTGTAAAACTTGCGGTGTCGAGCTAACGGGACCGCCGCCAGAGAATGTGAAAGTGTTTGAAGAATTTTTCGGCTGCGAGGTGCGGTACGGCTCAACCAATCCAGGACTTACCTTTGACATAAAACTAGCGCAATTATCGTCCCGCCATGAAATATCAACTTTTTTCAAAACTATTCACCATCATCAAGAACAGGCATTCTTATCAGTTGTGGGTGGAAATAATCATTTTTTGGAAAATATGCAATCCATTCTGATGCGCCTTATCCCTCTGGGCGAAGCGAATTTACCTATGGTCTCAAAACTTATGCAAAGCTCCCCGAGGTCAATTCAGCGCAAATTAGGCGAACGAAATTTGAGTTATAGGCAACTGATCACTGGCATTCGTGAACAATTGGGAAAACGCTATTTAAACAATTCTGCACTTTCGCTGTCTGAAATTTCGTTCATATTGGGATATTCCGAGCAAAGCGCCTTTAATCGAGCCTTCAAATCTTGGACTGGGATAACGCCTTCACAATTCCAGAATACATTTTAATGAGGCATGCCTGAAGCCCTCTATTGTGAAACCCTCGCACTCAAGATTTGGCGGGAAATGTCAATACTTTATGTACGCCATACTCTAAACTAACGCAGTAAATATAGTATGCAGGAGACTAAAAGGTGACACAGAGACGGGCCGATCGGTCGCGATGTCGGTATTACGGGCGCAATGAATCCTGCAAACAAATCATCATAAATAATACGCCTATATTTTAAGGAAAATAATATGGAAATGCTTCATCATGCCGTCCTGTTTTTAGGTATTCTTATTGTCTTCGTTCTGGTGTCGGTCATCGCCGAAAACCTTTACTGGAAAACCCGCCAGCGTGAGAAAGTTTACGGGATCAAAGAAGTTATTGGGAATTTTTTCTTAGGGGCGAGTTACAAGGCGGTGGATGCTGTGGCGATCGCGGTCTATGTTTATTTTCTCTATGATATTGTCAGCGGTGCTGGTTTGCAGATTGACTTGCCGGGCGGTTGGATAGGCTTCGTCATAGTGTATATTTTGGTCGATCTGTTTTTCTATGTAACTCATTTCGTCATGCACAAAGTCCGGTGGTTTTGGGCTGGCCATGTGACGCATCATTCTTCAAGCCGTTACAATTACTCAGTAGCACTTCGGCAGAACTTTACCCTCGTGTTAAATGGTGCTATGTTGATTTGGTGGATGCCTCTGGCGCTGATCGGCGTTGACAAAGAGGTTGTGCTATTGGCTATAGAAGTAAATCTACTTTATCAGTTTTTCTTGCATACCGAGATGCCATCCCCCCTAGACAAGCTTGGCCTCATTTTTAATACACCATCGCATCACCGCGTTCATCACGGATGCAATAAGGATCAAATTGATAGGAACTTTGGCGGAACTCTGATTATTTGGGACCGCATATTTGGCAGTTTTCGCGCTGAAAAAGATGCTGGAGAGATCATTTACGGCATCACTTATAATCAGCCAAAGGGATATAATCCGATATCCCTTTTATTCCATGAATGGCGCGACATGTTTAGCGATGCGTTCCGCATGCGAAGTTTCTGGGTATTTACCAAAACGCCCGACTGGGTGCAGCGTCAGAATGCTGACCAAATTGAGAGGGAAAAATGATCGTTACTGCAAGCCGAAACATGTTTTGGCTTGCAGCACTGATCAATGTCGTAATTGGCGTAAGAAGTATTGGTGTTTTTATTGACCGTTTGTGATGGAAATGACTTGTAACTCTCATTCACAGCTATGAGGGCAATACCCCATGAATGCGTATATTTACATGCATGGAGCGGCGGGCGCGAAGCCAATGCTGGTATCAGAAAATGGATAAATTACTACAACACCCAAAGACCCCACTAAGCCCATTACGGTCAAACGCCATATGTGGCTTACTGGCAAAATAGAAACGAAAGAAACCATGACTGGTCAGAACAAAATGTAGTATAGATCACACCAAAAACTGTCCGATTATTGAGGAATACCTCACAACACTGCACTACGGTAATTGATGGCTCTATGTTTTGTTGGCCGTTGCTAAATTATGGGCATTATGACGCCGAAGACGAAAGCGAAATATACCATTCCTAACCACTAAAGCCCACACAATGTCGTTGTTGCTCCAAATTATCATCAGCAGATATAGCCCCTACGGTATTTTTCGCCTTCGCGTTAGGTATAAAGACTTGGCCGATTCCGATTAAAACCGGTAAATCAAATGATATTATTTTGTGCCGTAGCAAGCCAAGTGTTAGGTTTTCAATCTCGCTATTGGGGCGGGAAACACCACGCGCAATGACAACGGGCGTGCGCACAGACAAACCTTCATCAATGAGCTTTTCTGCGAGTAAAGGTGCTGTTTTTGCCCCCATATAAACCATAAGCGTCGTCGCCTTATCTGCGCAAGCCTGCCAGTCTACATTTGGAAGCGTGCCATATTTTCCCGTATTTTCACCCGTAGGTTTGCTATGGGCTGTTATAAACTTCACCCCTTGGGCACATTCTCTATTGGTGAGAGAAACGCCCAGACTAGATGCCAGTGCCATCGCCGCCGTTATACCCGGCACAACACTAACGGGGATGCCCTTTTGCTTCAAAATTTCTATTTCCTCGCCCGCGCGTCCGAAAATCATCGGATCGCCGGATTTCAAACGTACCACATGTTTACCCTGCCTTGCCAGTTTAACCATCAGGGCATTAATCTCGTCTTGGCTGCATGATTTTTTACCGCCCCGTTTACCGATCAATATGCGTTTGGCCTCTCGCCGGGCAAGCTCCAAAACATCGCTCGAGACTAATGCATCGAATAAAATCACATCGGCGGTTTGCAAGGCCCGCATAGCCTTTATCGTCAAAAGTTCCGCATCCCCCGGCCCGGCACCAACCAAGGTTACCCGCCCCGTAGCGGATTCCTGATCTACCCCATTAAAATTATTTGCAAAAATATCTTCTAGCCATAAGGTAATCTGGCTGGATGGACGTACGAATGCGGCGCGGGAAAATTTTTGCCAAAAGCGCCGTCTCTGATCGTATGAAGGTATTTTTTTGGCAAGTTTTGGCCGTAACGTTTTGGCCGTTTCGGCCCAGCCCGCGAGAGCAGGCGGCAATAATGTTTCGATCTTCTGGCGAATAGTTTGGGCGAGAATAGGGGCCGCCCCGCCTGTGGAAATCGAGACAACAACAGGACCTCGGCTGACAATAGAGCCAAATTGAAAATCACAAAATTTACGTTGATCGATACAGTTTACAGGTACGCCGCTTACTTGTGCGGCGTCATAAAAAATACTGGCAGGCTCCGTCCCGGAAAATGCGCCTATAGCCAGCGTTTTTGAACGCAAGTCACCTATCTGCCATGACCTATCAATCCGGTTTATTTGGTCTGGATATCTCGTGATGAGCTCTTTGGCCGCTTGTGTGAAGCTGGCGGACACCCAATCAACGAGCGCCCCGCTTGCGCACAATAATTCCACTTTCCATTCCGCCCCCATATCGCAACCCGCCACTAATACCGATTGGCCTTCTAGTTTGAAAAACACTGGTAATACGGAGAGCGGATTTAAACGTGCTGGGCCTTTCGGCTCGGGCTTCACATATACGTTAGAGGCATTAGCTGGCTTTGGCATGGTTGGTCTCCTGAAGTATTTTTTTAATATCAGATCGGCATGA
>JAESQI010000087.1 GCA_016765255.1 Robiginitomaculum sp.
CCAGCCGTAACGCCATCAAAACTAGCATTTGTAACGACGGATATATCTTCAAACGGAACGCGGATTTCGATAGTGTCAGCGTCAAGGCTTGGTTTCCATTTTGGGCTATCGAGTAGTATCGGCAGTCCGGGCCAGGTTTGCGGCAGTCTTGGTTTTGCGCCGTCCGGTATATCAACAACGCCCAGCGCACCTGCGCCGCACTGTTCATTGGGTTGCAGTACAACCCAGTGTGTGTGCCACAACCCGCCGTCATTGGAATTGTCCCCATCATTGTTTTCGTCGTACAAAGGCGTATCATCAAAATCTGGATGGGAGGTCGCGACGAGGGCTAGAATGCCGGCATCTTTTTCAAACCCGACTTCAAAGCTATTAATAGTTGTTGGCCAAACATAGGCATAGACATCACTACCAGCAAGCCGTCCGACGGGTGTTGGTTTAAGCTGCCCGGCAATGCCCGAGACTGACATATGGAATACAGCTTCCTTACCCTTGGTTGTAATCTTTGTATGGACAATATCAAACGGCGCAAGAACACTTGCATCAGCTTTTGTCTGAATGCCGCCGCTATGTGGTTTGTGCACTTGTTTTTGAGCTGGTTCTACCGTTTGAGATGGCGGCGAGCCTGAGCATGCCGACAGTAAAAGGCTGGCAACGGCCAGCGACGGAAATAGCAAGCGCTTTATTGTTAGGGGGGGTGTCATATGGTTGGTCATGGGGTCATTTGCGTTGGTGAGTCTAGACATGGAAATTCCTTTCATTATGGTATCGTCTCGATACCATAACCTAATTGCAGATATTTAATTTGTCAATGAGGTATTTAGTCGATACTATATAGGAGTGAAAACAAACCAGATATATGATTATACGGAACGTCTTAGCGAGGTGCTGCGCGTTAGTACCCGGCGCGTCGGGGCTAAATACGGGCTACAGCCAGTTCAAATTCAGGTTTTACGCTACCTTTCCTTATGCAACCGGTTTTCAGATACGCCTATGGGGGTCACGGAATATTTAGGCCTGACCAAGGGGACGGTTTCTCAAACTTTGAAAGTTCTGGAAAAGAAAAGCTATATTACCAAGCGCGCTGATGCTTTGGACAAGCGACTTGCCCATTTAAAATTGACGCGCGCGGGCAAGGGTTTACTAAGTGATATTATGCCGCCACCTAGCTTTAAAGCCGCTTGCGCTAGTCTGAGTGATGAACAAAGCGCGGCGCTCGGTGGCGGAATTGAACAACTTTTGTTGCGGTTTTTGCAGACTAATTCAATGAAAACATTTGGACTGTGTTATACATGCCGCTATAATAAAAAGCAGGATATGGGTAATTATTCGTGCACGCTACTCAACATTGATCTGAGCCTTGACGATACCCAGCTGATTTGCCGTGAACATGTTTTAATTGGTAAATCCTAAGTCTAGCTTTAGTATAATATGAGGAAAACTTATGAAGTTTCGACATATACATATAGAAGTGTTTCACACTGAACCGCAACGAAAATCCTAATTGTAAGTCGTTACTGGCGCACTTGAAGGGTTAAATCTATCGCAATTTCCTTTAATATAATAAAACGCTATACCTTGATAAGATAATATCATTTGTTTCTACTATTGCATACAGTCATATATGTTGGCGATAAATAGATATTTTATAAAAAATGATCATAGGTGGGTATGTTTTTAAAGGTGGGTCACTAGAAACCCTTATTAATGTATAATGCAATGGAATACAGCTGTATATTGAGGGCATTAAATGCTTCGTAATAAAAATACATTGATTTTAGATTTAGGCATGCAAGGGCAAGCCGTTCTATATAATTTAATAAACACAAATGAAAAATACAATATTGTTGTTGTTTTTGACGGGCAGGCAGAATCAAAGCAATTTGTAGATAGTTTTAATTTGGAACATGTGAGTTTTCGGCAAGCTAATGTTGCTACTGATGGCCAGTTGCGAAGCTTAATATCTAATGTTGAATAGTATCACTCAAGTTCCCGATCTAATAAATGAACCTGTTCTTGAATATGGTCCGGGAAGCGCAGAGCGAATATCAATTAAAAAGGCACTTGATCAATTCTTGCACCAGACGACCGAAGTGCCCTTAAGAATAGGCGGTGATAAGGTCAAGACTGGGCACACCGTTGACATTCTCTGCCCGCACGACCACAGCCTGATCCTTGGGCGCTACCACTGCGCAACAGCGGAGCATGTGGATGCGGCCATTGATGCGGCGGAAAGTGCTCATCCGGCCTGGAGCGATATGCCTTGGCAATCTCGGGCGGCCATATTCTTGAAGGCGGCGGACTTGGCGGCGGGGCCTTGGCGTGACCGACTGAACGCGGCGACTATGCTTGGGCAGGGTAAAACCGTTTATCAGGCGGAAATTGACGCCGCCTGTGAACTGATCGACTTTTTCCGCCTTAATGTTCAATTCATGCGAAAAATATACGGGGACCAGCCAATTTCTAGCAAGGGTATTTGGAATATGGTGGAATATGGGGCATTGGAAGGGTTTGTCTTTGCGGTTACGCCGTTTAATTTTACGGCCATTGCTGCAAATTTGCCAACAGCACCGGCGTTGATGGGCAATACCGTGCTTTGGAAACCTTCCGAGCGTTCGGTATTGAGCGCGCATGTGGTGATGGAGCTGCTTGAAGAAGCTGGCTTGCCAGGTGGCGTCATTAATTTTTTGCCGACGGATAATCCAAAGGCGGTTGGCGATGCGGTGCTAGAAAGCCCAAATCTCTCAGCTATTCATTTTACAGGCAGCACACCGACATTCCAGAAATTATGGAGCTACGTAGGTGAAAATATAACCCGCTATCGCTGCTATCCACGACTGGTGGGCGAAACTGGCGGTAAAGATTTTGTTTTTGCCCACCCGACTGCCGATATTGAAGCCTTGTGCCCGGGTTTAATTCGCGGGGCGTTTGAATATCAGGGACAAAAATGTTCGGCGGCCAGCCGGGCCTATATTCCGAGCAATATTTGGGATGAACTCACGAAACAGCTAAAGCAAATCGTCCAGAATATTCAGGTAGGTTCACCGCTGGATTTTACGAATTTTATGGGTCCTGTGATCGACAAGCGCGCCTTTAAAGAAATCAAGGCTTATATCGATTTTGCCAAAAATGATCCTGATCACGAAATACTCGTTGGTGGTCAGTGCGACGATCATAAGGGCAATTTTATCCGCCCCACCATTGTTATTTCGTCTAATCCGCAGTCCAAATTAATGACGGAAGAAATATTTGGCCCCGTGCTGACCTTATATAGATATGAGCAAGACGAGCTTGCGCAAGCGCTCACGGCCTGCGATACGACGACAAAATATGCCTTGACCGGCGCTATTTTTGCCCAAGACAGAGAGGCGATTGTCGAGCTGACGGCGCGCCTGAGATATTGTGCAGGTAATTTTTACATTAATGACAAACCAACAGGGGCCGTGGTTGGACAACAACCGTTCGGCGGAGCGCGCGCCAGTGGCACCAACGATAAAGCCGGGAGTATTTTAAACCTTTTGCGCTGGGTGAATGTGCGCACAATCAAGGAAACTTTTGTTCCGGCAAAAGACTATCATTACCCCTATATGGAGGGGGTATGACAGATAAAACACTGAATTTACCGCCTAAAAGCCACAACGCGCGGCGGGCGGTCTCACCCGTAAAAGGCTTGTACAGCTCAATGTATCAAACGATAAGCCAAATTGATTGCAACAAATTTATCTGAAAGATTTTCCACATGACAGCCGTTTTTTATCGGGGCGTAACATCAGACTATCCTAGGGCTTCTCATTCCGAGGGCATGTATATATATGACGAAAAAGGCAAAGAATACCTGGATATGAGCGGCGGAGCAGCCGTGTCTTGTGTTGGGCATCAACATCCGCGCGTTGTTGAGGCGCTTTGCGAGCAGGTCAAGAGCATGAGCTTTGCTCATACGGCATTTTTCTCCAATGGGCCGCAAGAACAGCTTGCTAAAATGCTGGCGGCAAAATTTGGTGAGCCGGGCGCAAAAGTTTATTTTACCTCTGGCGGATCGGAAGCCAATGAAACGGCCTTCAAAATTGCGTGGCAATATTGGCGCGCGAAAGGTCAGCCTTCAAAGCAAAAAATCATCAGCCGGGTGCATAGCTATCATGGCAATACATATGGCGCATTGTCCATCAGTGGTAATCCGGTTCGCCGGCGCGTCATGGGGGATTTGCTTCTGGACTGGCCGCGTATTGATCCTTGTTACGCTTACCGCAACCAGCAGCCGGGGGAAACAGCAAATGCCTATGCCTTGCGCGCGGCAAATAGCCTTGAGGAAATGATTTTAAGGCAGGGGGCAGAGACTATCGCGGCGTTCATTGTTGAGCCTGTGGTTGGAGCGTCATTAGGTGTTGTGCCAGCAGTACCAGGTTATTTCAAAAGAATAGCTGAAATCTGCAAGACCCATGACATTCTTCTAATCGCCGATGAGATCATGTGCGGAACCGGGCGAACCGGTACTTTTTTTGCCCTTGAGCAAGAAGGTTTTTTGCCAGATATTGTCACGCTTGCCAAGGGAATAGCAGGCGGCTATCAACCCCTTGCGGCCACCATCACCCGCAGTCATATTCATGAGATATTTGTTACTAGTGGCAAGGGATTTGAACATGGACATACTTATGTCGGTCATGCCAGCGCTTGCGCTGCGGGGCTCACCGTTCTTAATGTGATTAAAGAAGAAAACTTGCTGCAAAATGTCAAAACCCAGGGGGATTTGTTGCAAAAAGAGCTAGATATGGCCTTTGCTGATCACCCCCATATTGGCGATATTCGCGGCAGGGGGTTATTCAGAGGGCTAGAAATTGTTGCGGACAAACGCACAAAGCGGCCCTTTCCCGACGAGATGAAAATTACGCGCAGGCTGAAACGGGCGACTATGAAACATGGCCTAATTTGCTATCCGGGCGGCGGCTCTTTTCAGGACAATCTGGGTAGTCATATTCTTCTGGCGCCTCCCTTCATTGTCCAACCAAACCATATTGAACAGGCGGTTGATAAATTGCGCCTCATTTTTGAAGATGTTTTTTGATGGTTGATCCGGTAATCATCATGTCAGCTCCCAATGGGGCGCGGCGGCAGAAATCGGATCATCCGGCCCTGCCCATCGCCCCACATAATATGGCCGTTTGCGCGGAAGAAATTACTGCTGCAGGGGCTAGTATTTTACATCTTCATGTTCGGGATGATCAAGGACGGCACTCCCTTGATGTGGATCGTTACCGC
>JAESQI010000088.1 GCA_016765255.1 Robiginitomaculum sp.
ATATATGCAGATTTGGACAATATCCTCGCGCCCAATATGATCTTTGCGACTGCCATTGAAATTGACGCAGGCGGATCGCTCAGTTCCATTACAAATATTGGCACAATATCAGCTATTATTACGGCGCGCACTGGCGAGGTTGTAGCCATCAGAGATGCGTCTGGAACTCTCATCGAGATTAACAATAGCGGATTTATATTAGCACAAGGCATTAACTCTGACTTTGACAATTTACAGGCGACAAATTTCAGTCAAATTGCCATTGATGTTTCGGCAAATACAAGTGGCGTGACCATAAACCAGACGGTTTTCACCAATCCTGACACCAATGTTGACACGACACCGACAATTACTGGCGATGTATTACTGGGTAGCGGCGATGACGTGTTTAACATCTCAGGTGGTTTCGTGAATGGAGATATTGATTTCGGCGGCGGAAATGACCGCATAGAATTATCAAATTCGGCACTCGTCACAGGCGCAATCACAGATAGCGATGGCCAATTAGATATCATTATAACCGATAAAAGCCGCCTCAATATTACGGCCCCTGCCAACCTGAACGCGACAACGTTAACGGTGGACGGCACATCAATATATAGCCCTTTTATCAACCCAGTAACGGGCGAAGTCTCAACTTTAATGGCCTCAGGCGCCGTTACATTTGAAGATGGTTCCGCCATCGCCCCTCGCCTGTCAACAGTGCTAAGTTCAGCCAATGCTACATTTACAATTGTGCAAGCGGGTAGCCTTAATATCGACACGGCTATTTCGAGCGTACGTAGTGACCAAACTCCGTTTTTATACAACACAACATTTTCGCGATCTCTAACAGACGCCAACACCCTCATCATGACTTTGGATGTTCGTTCTGCACAAGAACTGGGTTTAGATGTGCCTCAAGAAGCTTTGTTCAGTTCAGCCTTTGAGGCTTTGCAAAACACAGGCGAACTTGGGTCTGCCTTTGTCGCGATTACTGAACAATCTGCGTTTAACTCAGCTTACAATCAACTACTACCAGAATTTGCCGCCGCCTCCCGCCAATTCGTCATGGCCAATGTTGACGGCGCGACAGGAGCCGTAGCCTCTCACCTTGATACAGCAAGACGGTCTCAAGACAAAACAGGCGGCGCATGGATCCAAGAATTTGCCTATTATGCAGACAGAGAACTGGCAGGTCTTTCCGAGCAATTTAGAGGCTACGGCTTTGGGATTACGGGCGGATTTGACACGGAAATTGGCCCCTTCCATACGGTGGGGCTAAACTTTGGGTTTGCCACGACCGAAATTGAAGACGTGCTTGGACAAGACGATCCTCTTGACGTGCTGACTTTACAATTTGGTACATATGCGGGCTATCAATCTGGCGCTCTAGGCGTCGACCTTTATGCGGGTATCGGATATAATGATTTTGAAGCCAACCGTACCGTTAATATTGGCACTTTTAACCAGCAAACCGTCGGAGATTGGTCGGGTACACATTACAACGCCTCTGTCAAAGCAGGTTATGATGTTTCATTTGGTAAATATTATGTCCGCCCTGCCGCAACATTTTCCTATCTGAGCCTTAATGAGAAAGCCTATACAGAAAGCGGAACAACCGGGATTGAACTGTCTATTGACGAACGAACGGTCAATACTGGCACGGCGTCTGTCACCATTGATTTTGGAGCGAGGTTTGAACGTGAAAACTCATGGATAGCGCCTGCTATTCGTATTGGTTACCGTAATGATATTATTAGCGACGGCGTGATCACGACGGGTCGGTTTGTCAACGGGACAACGCCGTTTTCACTGTTAGCGGCTGATTTTCCAGACTCGGGCTTCTTGCTCGGCGTGACATTCGCAACTGGGACTGGATATGCATCATTTTCCTTTGATTATGACGCGGATATTCGCAATGGATTTAGTCGGCATACTGCCCGCCTCGTCCTGCGCATGCTATTTTAAATTATTTACAGCGGTTTTGAAAAAAACTTGTAATTATGCTAGAGTTTTAAGACCGACTCAGACAAAGTACGCATATGGCCAAATCAACTGCAAAACGTAAACAAGACGAACTGTTTAGTACGTCCCAACAAACAGCAGCCGAAAAAAGCTATTCCGCCAAGGATATTGAAGTCCTTGAAGGCTTAGAACCTGTACGGTTGCGCCCTGGTATGTATATTGGCGGTACGGACGGACGGGCCTTGCACCATTTGTTTGCCGAAGTCCTTGATAATTCAATGGACGAAGCGGTGGCCGGTCACGCGACCCGAATTGAAGTCGAACTTGAAGTCAATGGCTATCTGTCTGTTACTGATAACGGGCGCGGTATACCCGTTGACCCGCATCCAAAATTCAAAGATAAATCTGCCCTCGAAGTCATCATGACGACCTTACATGCGGGCGGGAAATTTAACTCTGATGCCTATGTCACATCGGGTGGTTTGCACGGCGTTGGAGTATCAGTCGTCAATGCGTTATCAGATGATCTCATTGTCGAAGTGGCCAGAGGCAGACAGCTCTATCGCCAAACTTTCAAAAAGGGACACGCCCAAGGGAAATTAGAGAAATTAGGAGCAACGCCTAATCGGCGCGGCACTAAAATACGCTTTCATCCAGACCCAGAAATATTTGGCAACAAACTCCACTTTAAACCCGCTCGCCTGTTTCGTATGGCACGGGCCAAAGCCTATCTTCAACCCGGTGTGGAAATCCGTTGGAAATGTGCGCCTGAGCTTTGCAAAGATTTGGACACTATTCCTGAAGAGGCGGTGTTTCATTTTCCGGGTGGGCTTGCAGATTTTCTCAAAGGAACTTTGGGCAATAAAGTCACCATTACCCCTGAAATATTTGCAGGCCGTTCCAAAGACACAGGGCATGGCCGCGTTGAATGGGCGGTCAGTTGGTCACCCGAAGGATTTGGCGAAGCCGACAGCTATGTCCGGTCTTATTGCAACACCATCCCGACCCTAAATGGCGGCACGCACGAACAAGGTTTGCGCTCTGCATTGACCAAGGCCTTACGCGCTTACGCCGACATTTCTGGCATGGCTAAAAAAGCCGCCTCCATCACTCCTGATGATGTCATGAACAGCGCGGCGGCACTCGTGTCTATCTTTATAAAAGCCCCCGAATTTCAAGGCCAAACCAAAGACAGACTGTCCAATTCCGACGCCGCCCGTATTGTCGAAAACGCAGTGCGTGACCCTTTTGACCATTGGCTTGCGGGTTCTCCAAAAGAAGCGACAAAATTGCTGGAATGGGTGATAGAGAAAGCAGACGAGCGGATGCGCCGCAGACGTGCAAGGGATGTTTCGCGCAAAGCCGCGACTCGCAAATTGCGTCTGCCTGGAAAACTCGCCGATTGCTCCGACAAAAAAGCCGAAAACACGGAGATTTTTATCGTCGAGGGCGAAAGTGCGGGCGGCAGTGCCAAGCAAGCTCGCAACCGTAAAAACCAAGCTATTCTCCCCCTCAAAGGTAAAATACTCAATGTGGAAAGTGCAACAGCCGAGAAAATATCTCGCAACGCGGAAATCAACGATCTGTCGACTGCGCTTGGTGTTGGTATAGGGCGCAAATTCAACCCTGAGGATTTGCGTTATGAACGGGTGATTATCATGACCGACGCCGATGTGGACGGGGCCCATATCGCGGCTCTACTCATCACATTTTTCTACCGTTATATGCCAATCCTCATCGAAGAGGGCCGACTTTATATGGCCATGCCGCCCCTATTTCGCATCACCCAAGGCGGAAAATCCATGTATGCCAATGACGAAGAGCACAAACAACGTCTCCTCGATACTGAATTCACGGGACGCGGTAAAATCGAAATTGGGCGCTTTAAGGGCCTCGGTGAAATGATGCCCGCCCAGCTAAAAGTGACCACAATGGACCCTGCCACCCGCACCCTTGCTCGCATCACCATAGACCCAGACAACCGCCCGACCACAGAAAGCCTCGTCGAGACCTTGATGGGAAAACGCGCCGACCTCAGATACCAATTCATCCAAGACCACGCAAAATTCGTCGAAGATATTGATATTTAAGAAAAGCAATCCGCCCC
>JAESQI010000089.1 GCA_016765255.1 Robiginitomaculum sp.
CCCACTGAGCTAATCGCCCTTAAAAGAACCTTATATCAGGCTCGTAAATAAGAAAGGCGGATATACGCCACCCACCCGCCAAGAGCAATAGCAAATGTACGGAAAAGCTCTAGGATTAAGCCGCGATCAGTTTATCTACTTCTTCGACAAGTTGGCGCAAATGCACAGGTTTTGACAAAACTCTAGCCGACGCAGATGTATTTGGGTCTTGCTTGGCAACCGCCGAAAACCCAGTGATAAACATGATTTTAATGCCAGGAGATAGAATTTCAGCTTGTTTAGCAAGCTCCACCCCATCAAGGCCCGGCATCATAATATCCGTTAGTAGTAAATCAAAAGCACCGTCTGCAAATTTCAAGGCCCGCAAAGCACGCTCCCCATCGCTACAGGCTATGACGTGGTGCCCAGCTTTTTCTAAAGCCTTTTCAAAAAATCGACGCATTGCATCATCATCTTCTGCATATAATATTGTGGCCATTCTCATCCCTTATTATTTTTATTCTCAACGCTCGCCTGATCTGTTCTGTTCTGATACAATCAGCACTTGATAATGAACTAACTTGCATAAATCTGGCCACTAATGATATTATTACTCTATGAGCCTTAAGGAATTGTTTCATGTGGAGCTTAAATAAGAGAAAATATCCTCGTGCAGAAAAGCAGTCATTACATGCACTTCTGCCTGCGTTTGAGGTTTTGGCCCCACCTGTTCTCAAAAGCCCGATCATCTTGGCCTCACCACACTCTGGGCGTCATTACCCTGCGTCATTTTTACAACAAACATCCGTCTCTCTTGCCCAGCTTCGCCAATCAGAAGACAGTTATGTGGATGAAATGATCAAGCCGCTCGCACAGTATGACATTCCCGTTTTACACGCCTTATTCCCGCGTTGTTTCGTTGATGTAAACCGAAGTGCAAATGATTGGCCACCTGAATCCATATCTAGGCGGAGCGTATTGGACGATAAAAATCCATTTCAAGCCCATCAACGTTATAGTAGCTCACATGCTCATGCAGGGCTTGGTGTTATTCCAACCAGAATTTCCCACGGCTTGCCTATTTATGCCTATCCATTGGCTCCTAAGCTTATCCAAGCAAGACTGGACACGCTCTATCATCCTTATCACGAAGCCCTTCAAGCGTTAATTGGCATGGCCAAATCAAAATTTGGCCATGCCATCGTTTTGGATTTTCACTCAATGCCCGGAGAAAAAGTAAGCGGGAAAAAACGTGCGGACTTTATATTGGGAGACCGGTTTGGGAAATCTTGCGCCCCAGAAACAATCAATACATTACATAAATTATTATCTGCGCGAGGCTATACGGTGACCAGAAACCTACCTTATGCAGGTGGCTTTATCACCGATTATTACGGACAAGTTTCAGAGCGCGTAGACGCCGTACAAATAGAAATCAATAAAGACCTCTACCTAGACCAGGACACACTCACTCCACATTCAGGCATGGGCAAGCTCATTGAAGACATTCAAAAAGTGGTATTAGCTTTTAAAGATACCGACACTACAACAATGCCTCTTGCTGCCCAATAATGCGTCTAGGGATATTACTAAAAAAAATGGCCACGCAATTGCGCGGCCAGTTGAAGGGGGGGAGTGTACCTATGCGGTACACACTATATATGGCCCTGAAATTTACACTTTCAACCTACATGAATAAATTGTAACTTTTAGGTGAATTGTACTAAAATGGCACAATAAATGGCGGCTTAAGTCAAACCTGTACCATAAACACGACGAATATTCCCTTTTTAAGCGAACAACCCACATAAGAATTGGCACGAGACTTGCTCTCCCTCTAAGCGAGTTACAAATAATTTTCCACAAACGAATTCGTGGTAAAGACAACAGAGAAGAGTGCCCTATGACCAATGATATAGATTTATTTGTCGGCAAACGCCTACGTCATCGCCGCCGCCTACTTGGCTTAACCCAACAAGCTTTAGCAGAACAAATCGGTATTCGGTTCCAGCAAATTCAGAAATATGAATGTGGGGCTAACCGCGTTAGCGCCAGCAGATTGTTTGAATTATCAGAAGCTTTGAGCGTGCCAGTTCAACATTTTTATGAAGGCCTATCAGAGAATGATAGTCTTAGCGATGGCCCAAATGAAAAAGTATTGGCCCCTGACATTTTATCAAAAAAAGAAACCATGGATTTGGTGCGTGCCTATTATTCTATGGGAGAAATGCCACGTAAACATCTGCTTGATCTGGCAAAATCCCTTGAAACTGCGGCAAAACTTTCCGCAGTTTTATAAAGCAGGCTTTGTTTTTGGGCGTAATCGTGTTAATTTACGCTCATGACAAACACTTTTGATACAGCGTTACAAGACCGTCTCGCCCTCGCATGCAAAATTGCAGACAAGGCGCGCACTATCAGCTTGCCAGCATTTCATACAGACATCGTTTCTGAAAATAAAAATGCCGACAAGGCAGGCGCTTTAGAATTTGACCCCGTTACGAAAGCCGATATTGCGACAGAAAAATCTTTGCGAGACGGCATCGAAAAGACCTTTCCGAATGACAATATAGAAGGCGAAGAATTCCCGCCTAAACACACAAAGAGTAACTGGTCATGGTGTCTTGACCCCATAGACGGCACCCGCGCATTTGTAGCGGGCGTACCCGTTTGGAGCACACTCATTGCGGTATCTTATAAAGACCGCCCCCTCATCGGGATCATTGATCTCCCAGCACTAGACGAGCGTTATATAGGCTGCCTAGACGGGTCAAAACAACAAGCATGGAAAATTGTTAAGGGCAATACGTCTCCCCTACGCACCGCCCCATGTCATGATTTGAATGATGTTATATTGGGGTGTACGGAACCCATGGCCATGTTCTCACAAGGACAAAAAGCGGCCTATGAAATGATCCGCAGAACCGCGAGATTTACCAGATTGGGGCTTGATGCATATGGCTACGCACTCGTTGCCAGTGGTAAAATGGATATGATTATCGAAGCCAGCATGAAGCCTTATGACATTCTCGCGCTCATACCTGTCGTCGAGGGGGCTGGCGGCAAAATTACAAATTGGCACGGCGGAACAAATTTTGAGAGCGGCGCAGTTGTCTGTACTGGCGACCCAGATTTAATCACAAAGACTTATCCCTATTTAAAGCGGGCAATGAACTAAGGTGTGAACTCATACTCTAAAGTGCATTTTTTTGTAAGAACGCATCAAATGCTGCCCAGAATTGATCGCGGTATTCATCTCGCTCTAACATAATTTCGTGTAATGCC
>JAESQI010000090.1 GCA_016765255.1 Robiginitomaculum sp.
CGTTGCTGAATATAGAGTATTCTTGCATTGCACCCAAAGATTGGCGCATACAGAGATAAGGAGATAAAAAATGCCGATTTGGTTGACCCTCATTGTTACGTCTCTGTATATTCTCGGCTTATTTGCAATTGCGTGGCGACGCGAAAAGATAGCCAGTAAAGGAAATATACGTCAAAGCCCCTTTATCTATGCTTTGGCACTAGCCGTTTATTGTACATCTTGGACATATTTTGGCGCTGTTGGTTCTGCCGCGACGAGCGGTTGGGATTATGTTTGGATTTATGTTGGTCCTGCACTGGTGGTGATGTTTTTTCCAAGTGTATTGGTTCGGATTGGGGACATTGCCCAGCGCGAAAGTATCACATCTATTTCCGACTTTTTATCTGCCCGATACGGGAAAAGCCGGGGCGTTGCTGCGACCGCGACAATCATGGCTGTAGCTGGTAGCTTACCATATATTGCGCTGCAATTGAAATCTGTAGGTATGAGTTTTGAAGCTTTGGTCTCCAAGGCGGGCGCCATTAAAACGGACACGGCAAATGAGACGGTTCTCATCACGGCTATAGCCCTCGCTATTTTTGCCATTTTATTTGGTGCGCGCAGTCCCGATACAACAAAACACAATCCGGGCCTTATGCATGTTCTCGCTTTTGAGAGCCTAATGAAAATATCTGCTTTGATCGCTGTTTGCATATTGTCTGTGACAATACTTATCAATGAGCCCGTGTCAGCAGTTAAGGCTGCGTCATCCGGTTTTTCAAGCATGAATATTTCCGGGCGGGCAATGACGAGCCTGCTTCTTTCTATGGCGGCCATAATTTGTTTGCCGCGTCAATTCCATGTCGCCATTATTGAGCGTTATAACAAAGCTGAGATGCGGCGGGCGCGCTGGCTGTTCCCGGTATATTTACTTATCACAAGTGTTGTTGTTGTTCCCATAACAATTGCGGGCTTGGCTGTTTTACCAACAAATGTGTCCGCCGACCTCTACGTGCTAGAATTACCTTTGATACAAGGGAATGGTTTGTTAGCGCTGTTCGTGTTTTTAGGTGGCTTTTCGGCGGCGTCGGGTATGGTTATTGTGGCAACGATTGCTCTGTCGACCATGGTCACAAATGATATTATCGTGCCGATTTTAATTCGCACAGGACGGCTCACGCGGCTCAGCGATGCAAGTTCGCAATTGCTCATTGTCCGCCGTTCTGTGATCGTCATGCTGCTCATACTTGCTTATGGTTATTATCGTTTTGCCCAAAATAATGCGGCTCTTGCGCAAATTGGCTTGTTGTCATTCGCCGCCGCTGCGCAATTTGCTCCCGCGCTTCTTGGCGCTATTTATTGGCGGCAGGGGAAACGCAGTGGCGTTTTGGCTGGGTTAATCGTCGGGTTTGTTTTATGGTCATTTACATTGTTTATTCCCGCAATCGTAGGACACGCCATTTTGGCGAAAAACCTTCCTGTGTGGCTGGACCCCTATAGTATTTTTGGGGTTAGCTTTGGCGATAGTTTAACACATGGCGTTATTTGGAGCCTTTCGGCCAATCTTATTTTGTTCATCATTGTTTCTCTATCAACGCGTGAGCGTTTACGTGACCGCGTGCAGTCGGCAGCTTTTGTTTATGACGGGGATGTTTTGCTGCCAAAGCGGATCCACCAGTCTGCGCAAAAGAGCAATATTTCGCCGGATGGGCTTAGAACATTGGCCTCCCGGTTTCTTAACCCTGATGCTGTTGTTCATGCGTTTGAGAAAATTGGGGAAGAGTTTGATGTGACAATATCGGGCGCACGAAAGGCTGATTGGCAATTGGTACAAAGAACCGAGCGTCTACTGGCAAGTGCTATTGGTGCATCGTCAGCCCGGGTTGTTATGCTGTCGGCGATTGGGGGCGGGGATGTAGAGTTTAGTGATTTACTCAGCGTGCTTGACCAGCAAACCCTAGCCGAGCGCTTTGATAGAAATATGCTACAATCAATGCTGGAAAATATTCCTCAAGGCATTAGCGTTGTTGATAGCGATCAATGTCTAGTCGCTTGGAATAATGCCTATGTTGATCTCTTCAAATACCCGGACGGCTTGGTGAAGGTGCATGTGCCGATCGTCCAGCTGATTAAATATAATATCAACAATGGTTGGATGCGTATTGAAAACCTAGACGATCAATTAGAGCGGCGAATATCACATATGAAGACTGGGCGAGCGCATGTGTACGAACGAGAAACCCCGGACGGACGGTATATAAGGATCGTCGGCAGCCCTATGTCTGGCGGGGGCTATGTTACAACATTTAACGATATTACGGAGGATAAAAAACGTGAACAAGCATTGGTAGTCGCCAATGAAACCCTGGAAATGCGGGTGCAGCAGAGAACAAAATCGCTTGAAGCTATGGCAAATGATCTGGATGTGGCCAGAAAGACTGCCGAAGGTGCTAATGTTTCAAAAACCCGATTTTTAGCTGCGGCCAGTCACGACTTACTACAACCGCTCAACGCGGCGCGGTTGTTTCTAGGTGCTATAAAAACCAATGATAATGGCAATAAAGATATTGGAAAAATGGTTAGCAAGGCCGATCACGCAATACAATCTGCTGATAAATTACTTAAGGGGCTACTCGATATTTCCCGTCTTGATCACGGCGGCATGAGCGCGCAAATGTCAATACTCCCATTGGGGCCTTTATTAGAAGATATTTACGATGAAGCCCTTCCCATGGTGAAAAAAGCAGGGCTTGACATTCGCTTGGTGCCAACGCGGCTACGGGTACTTTCGGACCCAAATTTATTGACAAGCATATTACGAAATTACGTTTCAAATGCTCGCCGATACACGCAAAGCGGCGGGATTTTGATCGGCGCAAGAAGGGTTGGCAAAGAGAAAATACGCATTGAGATTTGGGATACAGGGCAGGGGATTTCTATTGATGATCAAGAGCGCGTATTTGATGAATTTCACCGATTGAATGCAAGTCGGTTTGATGATGATAGAGGTATTGGGCTTGGGCTGGCCGTTGTGAAACGGATGGCGGAATTGTTGGGAGCCACCACGGTGCTACGGTCAAAAGTCGGCAAGGGCAGTGTGTTTAGCGTGACTGTGATGCGCTCTTATAAACAGATAACTGAAAACTTTAAACATGAAGATAACACGGTTTCTGCGGCTGATTTACCAAAGGGACTTGCTGTATTATGTATTGATGATGAACCTGAAATTTTAGAAGGTATGCGCGAATTGCTAAAGGTTTGGGGGTGTTTGGTTTTTTTGGCGAAAAATAAAATGGAAGCCGAAGCTATAATGGAAACCGAAAATATAGACATCATGATCGCTGATTACCATTTGCGCGATGCGCATAATGGCATAGATGTCATAACGGCCCTAAGGCATAAGCTTTCGCATGATAGCAATGTTTGCTTATTAACCGCAAATACTGACAAGGATGTGGCAAGCCTTGCGGATAAGAAAAACGCCATTTTACTACAAAAACCTGTGAGCCCTATCGAACTCCACAAATTTTTAACACGGTGCGCTCATAAGGGTTTGAAGAATTAGATTCGTTCGAAGTCTGTTGCGTCTTTGTAAATAAGCAAAGCCTGTGTCCTATTTGTAGCGCCGAGCTTTCGAAAGATAGCCGTCATATGGGCTTTGACGGTCGCAATTGTAATGCCCATCTCATAGGCGATTTGTTTATTTAACAGCCCATCTGCAAGGCCTGATAAAACCCGCCGCTGGGCAGGGGTTAAGCTCGCAAGTCGTGCGTTCACGTCTGCGTGATTTGCGGTGTCTTTCTCTTGCATTGACGGAAATGAAGTTACTCCGTTGAGGATATTGGACAATGCAATGACCATGTCATCAAATGGCATGCTTTTAGGAAGGTAGCCAGATGCGCCTAATGATTTTGCCATTTGATACGCGGCTACCAGTTCCGTTGCCGAGACAATAGCAATTGGGCAATTGGGTTCAGCAAGATGAATGCGGCCTAAGCCTTCAAAATTTTTAGAATCAGATAAGTTCAAGTCCAGCAATATCAAATTAAATGACACTTGATCAATGAGGGCAATGCCATCTGTTAATGAGGATGCTTTTTGTGTTTCAACGCCTAACGGGCAACATTGTTGTAACGCTGCTTCAAGAGCATCTTGAAAAAGCGGGTGGTCTTCGATGATAAGTATATTTGGCAAATCTGCCATCCCAAATTCCTACAGCCGTATATTCTATTTGTAACGGTCTCGTGGCTATTGAATATACGATAAATCCGAAATGTCTATACGTGTTAGACCTTAGTCTTATGTACCAATGGCTAATGGTAAAACGCTTATATTGGATTGATAGTATTCTCATATTATCAAAGGGGAATATTTTATGAAAAATAGCATTAAAACCGCACTACTACTCGGAACAGCACTGTGTTTTGCGGGCACAGCTACAGCACAAGGCTCAAGCGTTGAAGCTCGCCTCGCAGCGATGGAGGCACAAATTACAGCCCTTCGCGCAGAACTCGCGGCGGAACGATCTGAAACGGACACCGACCTCATCAAATTAAAGGCGGCTGTAAAGCATGCGCCCATGAAAGCGACGTCATACAGTGCCGGGAACGGCGTGAAGGTTGGTGGGTTCATTGACTTTGACGCGCATTTTACCAATTATTCTGACGGCGGTTTTGCGCCAAATTCCATTGTCCGTGATTTTTATATTCCGGGCGCTACACCAATTGGCGGCGCAGGCACAAACACAACCGACTTTACGGCGCAAGCCTCCCGGTTATGGATAGATGCCAAGCAGACCGTAAATGGAAACGTCGTTACCGCGCGCGTCGAGATGGACTTTTTGGGATCCGCTCAAGGCAACCAGAGAGTTTCAAACTCTTACTCTCCGCGTTTACGCAGAGCATATGTAGACTTTAACGGCTGGCGTGTCGGTCAAGAATGGTCAACATTTCAAAACACGTCCGCTATTCCAGAAAGTGCCAGCTTCCTCGTTCTATCTGATGGCATGGTGTTTATTAGACAGGCTCAAATTCGTTATACCAAGGGTAATTTTCAGTTTGCGCTTGAAAACGGAAACGCGACAATTACGCCGGCATCCGGCGCTGGCCGCATAGAAGCGGACGGAAATGTTATTCCCGACCTCGTTGGACGGTATAACCTCAAAGGTGATTTCGGCAATGTGTCCCTGTCCGCTATGGGTCGGCAATTACGCCTAGAATCAGGTGGTGGAACGGATATTAGTACATTCGCCCTCAGTGGTAACATAGCAGGCCGTTTGAATGTTGGCGAGAAAAGCGACATTCGCTTTACCTTGGCCGGCGGCAAAGGTTTGGGCCGTTATATTGGCTTAAACACGGCAAATGGCGCGGCTATTAACCCGGTCTCCGGCGATCTCGAAGCGATCCCGTCCTACGGCGGCTATGTTGCTTACCGTCATCCATTTGCAAATGGATCACGTATCAATCTGGGTGTATCAGCTCTGTTTGTAGATAATCATAGCTTTATGGCCGCAACATCGACCAAAGAAGTCAAATCTGCATTTGCATCCTACTTATTTAATATTGCCCCCAAGGTTACTCTCGGAGGTGAAATCATGTATGGTAACCGTGAAAATGAAGCCGGCACAAATGGTGACTTTACGCGCCTCACCTTCTCAACTAAATATGGTTTCTAATCATTAATTATTATTGGGATTAAACTTCATGTCACACGGTAAATTGTCGTATCCTGTTCCGAAAAAATTTGCTGAGCAGGCAAATTTAACGCCGGAACAATACCATAAAATGTACGTTCAATCGATTGCGGATCCAGAAGCTTTTTGGGCAGAGCACGGGAAGCGGATCGACTGGATAAAGCCGTATACCAAAGCAAAGAATGTATCTTGGGAAGAAGGCGACTTTAGGACTGAATGGTACGCTGACGGTGTGCTCAACGTGTCTGCTAACTGTCTGGATCGCCACCTTGAAACGCGCGGTGATAAAATAGCGATAATCTGGGAAGGTGACGACCCTAATGAAAGCCAGTCTTTAACATACCGAGAAGTTCATAAGGCTGTGTGCCGATTTGCCAATGTGCTCAAAAAAATGGGCGTTAAAAAAGGTGACCGTGTCACCATTTATATGCCGATGATTTTGGAGGCCTCCTATGCCATGCTCGCTTGCGCGCGCATTGGCGCAGTGCATTCGGTGGTCTTCGGGGGATTTTCACCGGATGCACTTGCTGGCCGCATCACGGATTGCGATTCTACATTCGTCATCACGGCCGATGAAGGCTTGCGCGGGTCAAAGAAAGTTCCGTTAAAAATTAATTGTGACAAAGCCTGTGACATAGCTGGTACGGTAAAAAATGTCTTGGTCGTACGGCGTACAGGCGCGGACATTGAAATGGTGTCTGGCCGTGATGTGTATTTACATGATGCCTTGCAAGATGTGAGTGATGATTGCGCGCCTGAACCAATGAATGCAGAAGACCCGCTTTTCATTCTTTATACATCGGGATCAACGGGTAAACCCAAAGGGGTTTTACACACCAATGGCGGTTATCTTGTATGGGCGTCCATGACACATGAATATGTTTTCGATTTAAAAGAAGATGATGTTTATTGGTGTACTGCCGATGTTGGCTGGGTGACGGGGCATACTTATATTGTGTACGGGCCGTTGGCTAATGGCGCGACAACTCTTATGTTTGAAGGTGTTCCCACTTATCCTGATGCTAGCCGTTTTTGGCAGGTTTGCGATAAGCACCAAGTGTCCATATTCTACACGGCACCAACCGCTATTCGCGCGCTTATGCGCGAAGGCGAGGGGCCTGTTAATGCTACATCTAGAAAGTCGCTTCGACTTCTTGGTACGGTCGGCGAACCCATTAATCCGGAAGCTTGGGAATGGTATTTCCATGTGATCGGAGATGGACGTTGTCCTATCGTTGATACATGGTGGCAAACGGAAACTGGCGGCGCTATGATCGTGCCATTACCTGGCGCAACAGACATGAAACCAGGCGCTGGTTCACACCCGTTCTTCGGTATAGAATTGGCGCTTGTCGATGCTGATGGCAAAGAATTGGACGGGGCCAATGACGGAAATTTGATTATTAAAGATTCGTGGCCGGGTCAAATGCGGACAATTTACGGAGATCATCCGCGGTTTCTTAATGCGTATTTCTGTGCCTATCCCGGCAACTATTTCACAGGTGATGGTTGCCGCCGCGACGAAGACGGGTTTTATTGGATTACTGGCCGCGTTGATGACGTTATCAATGTATCAGGGCACAGATTGGGCACAGCAGAAATTGAAAGTGCGCTTGTGTCTCACGACGCTGTCGCAGAAGCTGCGGTTGTCGGCTGTCCTCATGATATTAAAGGGCAAGGTATCTACGCTTATGTAACTGTTCGGGCTGATGTTGATGCTGACGGTCAGTTGAAGTCGGATCTGGTGAAGCATGTGCGTAGCGAAATAGGACCGATAGCAACGCCGGACTTTATCCAATTTGCACCGGGCTTACCAAAAACCCGCTCTGGAAAAATCATGCGTAGGATACTTCGCAAGATTGCCGAAAACGAATTTAGTAACCTCGGAGATACTTCAACTCTTGCCGACCCTGAAGTGGTTGACGAGTTGATAGAAAATAGAATGAACAGGTAACCGAAGCACAACAACCAACGAGGTCTCCATAGGCCTCTCCCCTAACTTACGTTCAACACAAATAATAGTGTTGAACGTATTTTTTTATCAGGAAGCTAAAATTTATTAATTCAGTATCAAGCAGGGTTTTGAACCGCCCCGGGTTTGCCGGAGGCTGTTTAGTTTAAGTTATGCTGCCTTTTGCACTTTGTCCAGC
>JAESQI010000091.1 GCA_016765255.1 Robiginitomaculum sp.
AGGCAGGTAATCAGGGAGTTCACCGACACCAATATGTAGGCCTTTCTCTGCGTACCGTTCTGAGAGGTCGAGCATAGCTTGCCCGCGAAAACGCGACTCGCCGTGAACATGCTCAAACAAATGCAAGCAATGGGCCCGCCCTCTGTCAAAAAGTTCAACATATGTTTCTTGCGCGTCCATCAATTCAGTATTGCTTAAATAGTCAATAAAGGAGGATATGTTTTTTGCGGTTTTTTTATTCAAAAACCCGTCTTCGACCACAATGTTGTTGAGCTCATTTGCTTGCGCTAACAGTTCAGCATTTGGATAGGCTAATAGCCGAGATAAAACTCTTAAAGTCCTCATGACCCACTCCCAGATGTATTCCAGCCATCGCCTTTGGTCTGTGCGTTTAAGGCATTGCCATTCATTGTATTAGGATGGGTTTGCGAGCCAAATAAGTTAGAGCGTTTTACCTCGCCGCCGTCACAACCAGTACCAAAACTAAAGCCACATGCTGAACGTGTTGCAAAAGCAAGCTCATGATCAAATGGCCCCTCACCAGCATATTCCTTGTGATTGGTTGGAATAACAAAACGGTCTTCGTGATTAGCAATCGCCATCATCTGGTACATGTCGTCCATCTCAAACTCACTCATACCAACTTGTTCGAGAATGCTCATGTCGGCCGCACCATCAACGGTTTTCCCGCGCATAAAGCTACGCATGGCCAGCATGCGTTCAAGAGCATTCGTGACAGGCGCCGTATCACCCGCAGTCAATAAATTGGCGAGGTATTTCACAGGAATACGTAAAGATTCCACATCAGGTAACATGCCGTTACTACCCTCGCGGCTGCCCATCATGCCGTTTTCATGGGCAGATTGGATCGGGGAGAGTGGGGGTACATACCAAACCATAGGTAGGGTTCTATATTCTGGATGGAGTGGGAACGCAATTTTCCACTCCTTAGCCATTTGGTAGACGGGCGATTTTTTCGCAGCCTCTAGCCAGCTATCTGGCACACCGTCCTTGCGAGCTTTGGCTTGTACTTCTGGATCATGCGGATCCAAGAACAAGTCGCACTGTGCTTGGTATAAATCTTTTTCGTCAGGTACACTTGCCGCTTCTTTTATTTTATCAGCGTCATAAAGTAGCACGCCCAAATACCGGATACGACCTACGCAGGTTTCGGAACACACGGTCGGTTCGCCCGCTTCAATACGCGGATAACAGAATGTACATTTTTCGGATTTACCGGACTGCCAGTTGAAATAAATTTTCTTATATGGACAGCCTGATACACACATGCGCCACCCCCGGCATTTGTCCTGGTCAATGAGGACAATGCCGTCTTCTTCACGTTTATAGATCGCGCCAGATGGGCAGGACGCGACACAGGTTGGGTTCAGACAATGCTCGCAAAGCCTTGGCAAATACATCATAAATGTATTTTCAAACTCGCCGTACATTTGTTCTTGAATGTCTTTAAAATTATAATCAGAACGGCGTTTTTCAAACTCTCCACCTAGAATTTCTTCCCAGTTTACGCCCCAATCTGGCTTGTCTTTATACTTGCCCGTGATCACAGATTTCATGCGCGCTGTCGGTACAGTTTTACTTTCCTTGGAGGTTTTTAGGTGATCATATTCAAATGTATAAGGATCGTAATAATCATCAATTTCTGGTAAGTTCGGGTTGGCAAAGATTTGTGTTAACAGTCCGACTTTGCTCCCAGCCTTTGGCCGCAGCTTACCAGACTTTGTTCGTATCCAACCGCCTTTCCATTGTTCCTGATCTTCCCAATTTCGCGGATAGCCTAGCCCGGGCTTGGTCTCCACATTGTTAAACCATGCATATTCAACCCCGCCTCTGGACGTCCAAACATTTTTACACGTGATTGAACACGTGTGACAACCAATGCATTTGTCTAGGTTTAGCACCATACCTATTTGTGCGCGTATCGTCATTCTGCTGCTCCTTTGAGACTCGTCTCTTTCACCCATTCAATGTTGATCGGTTGGCCTTCCTCGTAGCCTTCTTCCATCCAGTCAAGTTTATCTGCTTTACGGACAATGACGAATTCGTCTCGGTTGGAACCAACTGTGCCGTAATAATTAAAGCCCCAAGCAAGTTGCGCGTATCCGCCAATCATATGGGTAGGTTTAACCACCGCTTTGGTGACAGAGTTATGTATGCCGCCGCGCTTACCTGTGATGGAACTGCCCGGGGTATTCATGGTTTTCTCTTGGGCGTGATACATCATGCTCATCCCTTCTGGAACGCGCTGAGACACGACAGCGCGGGCAGCAATAGCGCCGTTAACATTATAGGCTTCAATCCAGTCATTATCCTCTACGCCGATTTTTTTGGCATCAATTTCGGAAATCCAGATAACTGGCCCGCCTCTATTCATAGTCAGCATGAGAAGGTTATCGGAATAGGTCGAATGAATGCCCCATTTTTGGTGCGGGGTGATAAAGTTAAGGGCGATTTGTGGCTTGCTGTCGCCGCGCGATTTAATGGTATCATTGATGGTACGGGTGGAAATAGGGGGCTTGTAAACACACAAGGTTTCGCCGAAATCATTCATCCATTTATGGTCAATGTAGAATTGTTGTCGACCCGTTAAGGTGCGCCACGGAATGAGTTCATGAATATTGGTATAGCCCGCATTATAGCTCACATGTTCGTCCTCAAGCCCTGACCATGTTGGTGAGGAAATGATTTTATGAGGCTGTGCTTGCACATCCCTGAAACGAATTTTTTCGTCTTCTTTGGGCTTGGCAAGATGCGTGTGTTCTCGGCCTGTAAATTCACCCAAGGCTTTCCACGCTTTGACCGCCACTTGACCATTGGTTTCGGGGGCGAGGGAGAGCAGCATTTCGCAAGCATCAATGGCTGTTTCTAACTTTGGTTGACCTTTGGAAATACCATCTTCGCGCACTACTTTATTGAGGCCTCGCAATAGATCAATTTCGTCACCAGTTTTCCAACCGATGCCTTTGCCACCATTACCCAATTTTTCTAGGAGTGGCCCGATAGAGGTGAACATTTTATGCAGGTTCGGGTAATCTCGTTTCACAGGTACAAGGTTTGGCATGGCTTTTCCAGGCACGGCTTCGCATTCACCTTTCTTCCAGTCTTTAACCCCGAGGGCTTGGCCAAGTTCGCCGGGTGTATCGTGCAATATAGGCACACTGACCAAATCGTCTTCGATGCCTAAATGTCCACCACATAGTTCTGAGAATTTTTTCGAAAGTCCTTTGAAAATATCCCAATCCGACCGTGATTCCCATGCAGGATCAACCGCGCGCGAAAGTGGATGAATGAAGGGATGCATGTCAGATGTATTAAGATCGTTTTTCTCATACCAAGTGGCCGCTGGTAGTACGATATCTGAGTAAACAGCCGTGGTTGACATGCGAAAATCAAGAGTAATGACAAGGTCAAGTTTCCCCTCAACTGCTTTGTCATGCCATTTCACTTCGGACGGTAATGCCCCACCCATGGTGGCAATATCTTCACTCATCAATGAATTGGACGCGCCCAGCAAATGCTTGAGCATATATTCGTGCCCCTTACCAGAGGAGCCCAAAATATTAGAGCGCCAAACAAACAGGTTACGGGGGTAATTATTGGCGTGGTCTGGGTCTTCACAAGAAAATTCAAGATCACCTGACACCAGACGGTCAACGACGTATTGCTTCACGTCTTTTTTGCCAGCTTTTGCTTTAAACCCAAGCGGATTTTCTTTGAATTGCGGCGAAGAGGGTAACCACCCCATACGCTCGGAACGCACATTGCAATCAATCAAAGAATAATCATCCCACTTGCCTTTCTCGGCCAGTGGAGACAAAATTTCGTCAACACCTAGTTTTTCGTACCGCCACTGGCTTGAATGGTTATAGAAGTACGAAGTTGAGTTCATTTGGCGTGCTGGACGGGCCCAATCAGTCGCAAAGGCCAAAGGTATCCAACCTGTTTGTGGGCGGAGTTTTTCTTGGCCCACATAATGGGCCCAACCACCGCCAGATTTACCTATACAGCCACACATGACGAGCAAATTGATAATACCCCGATAAATCATATCCATATGATACCAGTGATTGATTGCCGCGCCCAAAATCACCATTGAACGGCCTCTTGTCTTGTCTGCGTTTTCGGCAAACTCACGGGCGACTTGAATAACCTTGGCCCGGTCTACACCCGTTATGGCTTCTTGCCACGCAGGTGTGTAGGGTACATCGTCGTCATAAGAACTGGCGACATTGTCCCCGCCAAGCCCACGGTCAATCGCGTAATTGGCCGCCATAAGGTCGTAAACTGTCGCCACGTAAACGCTCTTTTTGCCTTTGAGAGAAACCTTGCGCACAGGTACATTGCGGACTTGAATGTCTTCATGATCCGTATGGTTAAACAGTTGCTGGTCATGAGGTTGGTTGCCGAAATATGGGAAGGCCACGGGGAGGGCGGTGTCGCGCTCTTCTATGCAAGATAGTTGCGCCCAAATGTCTTTGCCATTTGCGCGGTTTTTGGCCTCCAAATTCCATTTACCCTTATTGCCCCAACGCGAACCCACGGTTCCGTTTGGGGAAACAACAGATTTGGAATGTTCGTCATAAACAACGGGACACCATTCGGGATTGTCACTTTTTTTAATCTTAAGGCTACCCGTAAAGTCGGAGGCACGAAGTGTGCGACCGGGCTTAAAGTAGCCGTCTTTTTCTTCCAGCATTACGAGCATAGGCATGTCGGAATAAGTACGAATATAGTCCTCAAAATATTCGGACTTTTTACCGAGGTGGAATTCTTTAAACACCACATGCCCCATGGCCATGGCCATGGCCGCGTCCGTGCCTTGGCGCGGGTTGAGCCATATGTCAGTGAGTTTAGCAACTTCGGAATAATCAGGGGTTACTGAAACCGTTTTGGTGCCTTTATAACGGGTCTCGGTAAAGAAATGAGCGTCGGGCGTGCGGGTCTGCGGCACATTGGATCCCCACGCTATAATATAGCTTGAGTTAAACCAGTCCGCAGACTCCGGCACGTCCGTTTGCTCGCCCCAAACCTGGGGAGAGGCGGGCGGCAAATCACAATACCAATCGTAGAAACTTAAAGAGGTTGCGCCCATCAGAGACAGATAACGCGTACCCGCAGCATAGGAGACCATAGACATGGCGGGAATTGGCGAGAAGCCAGCCACCCTATCAGGGCCGTAGGTTTTTACGGTGTAAATATTAGCGGCGGCGATGATCTCGTTCATCTCGTCCCATTCCCCGCGCACGAACCCCGCAAGACCGCGCATTTTCTTAAAATCATTGGCCTTGATAGGGTCATTCATAATACTTGCCCACGCATCCACTGGGTCGCCGTGTACGGCTTTGGCGGCGCGGTAAGCTTTCAATAGGCGAGCCCGCACGAGCGGAAATTTAAGGCGGGCAGCGGAGTAGAGATACCAAGAGTAAGACGCACCCCGCGAACACCCGCGCGGCTCGTGATTTGGCATGTCAGGCCGTGTACGCGGATAATCTGTTTGCTGGGTTTCCCACGTAACCAGCCCGTTTTTCACGTAGATTTTCCACGAACACGACCCCGTGCAGTTCACCCCGTGGGTAGACCGCACTATTTTATCATGGGCCCAACGGCCTCTGTAAGAACGCTCCCAACCACGGTGTTCACTTGTCGTGATACCGTGACCATCCGAAAATTTTCCTTCAATCTTGGAAAAATACGTTAGTCTGTCGATATAGTGTCCCATGATTTTTCTCCAAGAAAGGGGTTTAAGGGTTTTTCACATAGGCGTTTGGACGCAGGTAGAACCACCAATTTATGACGATGCAAACTGTGTAAAACACTGCAAAACCGTAAAGCGCGTTCTCGGGTGTTGTTGCTTTGATTTGCTCGCCAAGCACTTTCGGAATAATGAAGGCGCCGTAAGCGGCAATCGCGGCTGTCCACCCTAGAACCGGCCCTGCCTGTTCCTTGTCAAACACGACGGCAATGGTTTTAAAGGTCGAACCATTACCGATGCCTGTTGCGGCAAATAAGATCAGAAACAAGATCAGGAAGGGGGTGAAATATTCCTGTGGTGTTGCCGAGACATAAGCCTGCTTCATAAAGTAAGCGACACCTAGGGCAGATGCTACCATTATGACCGAGATGATTTGCGTCACTTTCGCGCCGCCCATTTTATCAGCGATCATACCACCGACAGGGCGAATAAGCGCGCCAATAAATGGCCCAGTCCACGCAAACATCAAGGCCGAAGGCCCATCAGGATTTGCCGTATTGTGGGTCATGACTCCGTCCACTATAATGTGTTGGAAGCCAAATATCACTTTAATTGATAGGCCAAAGGCCACCGCAAAACCAATGAACGAACCAAAGGTCATGGTATAGATAATGGTCATGGCCCAAGTGTGTTTATTGTTAAAGATTTTGTATTGATGCTTTAAGCTCTGTCCGATGGTGCCAGGGATCATGCGCAGGGCAATAACTGTTAAGACGATCACGATCGGCAAGACGATCCATTTCGAAATCA
>JAESQI010000092.1 GCA_016765255.1 Robiginitomaculum sp.
GTGCCCGCCAATTGGCAATGAAGGCCGAAAATGTGGCGGCCAAAGCGGCTAAATACGCTTAAATTACGCTATAAACACTTATTGGGGAACAATATGGGCAGAAGTCTCAGTCACAGGCTGGGACTTCTTGGTATTTGGGATATTGTTAATAGAGTTCACACCCTAAATTCATCCCCGTTTGACCTGCTGTCCCAACTCTCGCTCATACCGCAAAATGCTCTAATTCTTGTGCTTGTCTTTGATCATTCGATTGTTTTTTCGTCTTACTTGTCCAATAGCTTTGCGCTCATCGGGGGTTAATTGCTTGAATATTTCTAAAACGAGAATGTCCCCTTGACGGCCTAATTTATCTTTGAGCAGTCGTGTTTTTTTGAGTTGTGCTTCCAGAGTTTGAATGTTCAAGTCTGGAGATTGCAAGAGGTGCAATGTTTGTTTGCGGGCTTTGCGTAAGTCTCGCATCAATTTGCGAGGCGGGATGGACGTCTCCAATCGGCTATGTTGCATCGCTTGGGCTATAATTTCTCTTCGCCGTCTTGGTTCAAACCTGCGCAATAGTTTTTGTGGATGCTCATAGGCGGATGTTAGCGGGGCTGTTGTTAGCATTTTACCTTTTGTCATGTGTGTTGCGTTGGGCCCCATAAAGTTCGCCATGAGCAAACCGATCAGTAATCCATTTAGGCCGATGGAAATGATCAGGGCGAATATCCAGAGATTGGGATTGTCATTTCCGGTTTTTGGTGTTGTGCTCATTGGTTTGACTCCGACCATAAATTAGCAGAGCTTTCCGCCTCACTATTAAACGCAAGCAGGGTGTCTGCCATATAATATTCGGAATTTGCCGTCAGGCTCTGTCCTAGCACAAAACCAATGCCCATGGTGATCAAGAGGGTCGCGGCCATCTTTTTCCAATTTGTTATGGGGGTTGGGGGTTCGTCATCTGCTAAAAACCGGGTTGGATGATCATTTGCAGGCGTTTCAATGTGTAAGAATTCTTGTTGGGGCGTGTTTTTTGCCGCCGTGATAATCCGAGCCATGAGCAGGTCGTTAACTGTTTCTGGTAAGCTTGCAGCGTCTAACAATGAGTCAAGAACGGCTTCACCTTCATTGATTTTGGCAGCAAGGTCTTGATTGGCTTGGGTAAAGGTGAGGGCACTTAGGCGCAAATCTTCAGGCCAGCGCGCTGGATGCACCCCGTATGTCGAAACAAGGTCTTGATATTGTTGCTTAGTCATGCGTGATCTCCCATATCTTTTAACAGTGATTTTTTATGCGGGTTTAACCGCTGTCGTAAACTCTGTCTACCGCGCGCCAGTAGACTTTCGTAAGCTCTCACATTGATCTCCATAATGTCTGCAGCCTGCCTTTGCGATTTGTTTTGAAAATGGCACAATATGATGGCCAAGTTTTGCCGCTCGGGCAGGGCGGTTAAGGCTTGAGCAATTTTGGTCTTTTGAGATGCGAGCTTATCAGACTGTATCATGGCCTCGTCGCTGGCAATTGAAGGGTCGGTTATGTCAGGTAAAACATCCAAATGAATTTCCTGTTTTTTGCGAAGTTGATCATAGCACAGGTTTTTTGCCACCCGGTAGAGCCACGTTGAATACTTAGCACCACCGCTTTGCCAATTTGGCGCGTGTTTCCACGCTTTCATAAAAACTTCTTGGGCAATATCTTCTGCTCTCATTTCGTCTTTCAACATGTACCAGGCAAGTGATTTTATGCGAGGCAAATGCCGCTCCATCAAACTTTTTAACGCGGCCGGATCGCCAGAGGCCAAGGCCGTTACAATTTTTGCATCCGGATCAGAGTTAGTTTTAAATCCGGACGCACGGTTTTGTGTCATAAATCCATATCCAATATGGGGGTTTAACAATGTCTTTGTACCGACTTTATAACCCAATTTTCTTAATTGTGACCAAAAAATCTATGTTTACGAAATTCACGGTCAGCTTTTGATAAGACGCCGTCATGATTGGCGTCTCTGCGGGCAAATATTTTTGCAGCTTGGGCGTCAAATTCTGCGCGGTCAATAAATCCGTCTTGATTGGTATCGGGCTTGTGGGGATTTTGGATCATTTGTTTACGTATATGCTTGCGCATTTTATGGCCGCGTTTTTTGTCACTGTTTTTTGTCGCGCTGGTATCGAATTCCAAGCGCGAGATAGAGCCATCTCCATTGCCGTCGAGACGGGAAAAGCGTCGATCACGGCGGTCTTGTTTTTGGGCCTCTTTATAGGCTTTGCGCTCGTCAACGCTCAACAAACCGTCAGTATTGGTATCAATGGCAATAAAGCGTTGATTGCGGATTTGGTTAAATTCGGTTTGGCTAATTTCGCCGTTTTTATCCGTGTCTGCCTTATGCGCGTGTGGGCTGGCCAGCGCAGTGTAAGATATAGATGCGGCAATACCTAAAATAAACAGGCCTGTGGTTAGTTTAACGGTCATGAACAACTCCTTTTTGTTACGTTCACATATATAAACGTCGCAAAAGGAAATCTCCGCCGCAATTTCTCACATAAAATTTGAAATTATGCAGTTCGTCTCTGTTCAAGAGCTTCTTCGCGCAAACAGGCCAGTAAAGTTGGAGCAATCAGATGTGTGTCTCTGGCGTTTTGTGTGATCCCGCCAAGAGCAGGGGCCGCGCCTAAAAATTCGCGCACTGTGCCTGCAAAAAGATCATAGGTTTCAAACCCGTCCGTCTCGTCACCTTCTACCAGCATAAGCGGATCAAATTTTGGTACGCGGGCGCGTATGGCGTCGAGCATCCAATAGGCGCGCATGAATAAATTCTTTTGGCTGGCATAGCCGAGAATAGCCGTATCGGATGCGCCCGCTAAACACACATGGGCGGGTGTACACCCGACTTCGGTGCCCACAAAAACCCAATCATAGCTTAGAGACATGGCGGCCAAGGATCCGAGTAAATCTTCGAGGGGGGCGTCGCCTGCATGGGCGACTGTGAAATGTTCGTTATGGGATATATATTTGGCGTCTCCGATATCGGCGCCTCTATAGAGGACATCTGCAAGCGTAACTCCGTGGATTATGCCCGCAGCCTGCATAAGGTCTCCCCCCAATATATCAAGCATTAGCACGGTTTCCCCGCGAGCCGCCGCTGCCTTTGCCAACGCCAATGTGGTGTTGACGGCGAGAGACTTTCCATTTTCTTCTTCGTGCGCTACAAAAACAGGCACGAGGCGGCCCGTAGACCTGTGTGTATTTAAAAACATTTTCATTCACCCAAATTACCGCTCTCTACGGAGCTGTTTATGAAAATGACTATAGAGGAGAGGGTTTAAGAAACGTCTAATAAAAATAAAAAAGATAATAAATACATATAGTTAAGGAAGGTGAAAGTATAAGGTTAATAAGTGTTTCACATA
>JAESQI010000093.1 GCA_016765255.1 Robiginitomaculum sp.
AAGCGAGCGCATGATTACAGCTTGTGACCGACCAGAGCCTCGAAATGACATGGTCGTGCCTGTATTGCCAGTTAATTTAGTGAACCCCGCCGCCGCGCCTAAAAACCCTTTTCCGTCCACATCTTTAAGGGTGAAATTAAGAGCGAATTTTGTGATAGGGCTGTTGCCATTTACCGTCATGTCCAAATCACCACTACCTCCGTAAAGGCTGATATTGGGAATGTCGGTTGTGAGGATGCCGTTTTTGACAATAGCCTTGATATTGCTTTGCCCGAGCTTCAGACGGTTGATCAAAATGTTGGGAGTGTTGAGAGCAAAATTGGCGTCAAATAATTTCAAAGCTTTAAGATTGAGCGGTTGCTCTTTCCAAGGTTGAATCTTGCCGCTTGGATTTTGGGCCGCCATATACGGACGAAGATCAAGAGCGTTTAAATCGAGAATGCCTGTAATTTTGGGCTTGGACGCATTTAAGTCTGCGCTAAATGAGCCTGTGCCTGTGATCTCGTCTATGCTTAACTTCGCATTGGTAAAGCTGATATTTTTAGCATTTCCTTTGGCTTGACCCGACAGTGAAAATGGGCCGTAAACCTCACCTTGGCTTGTACTTGCTGGCAATTCTGTTCCGCCAAGGGCGAGCAATTTGCGCAATGAGGTAATATTTGTTTTCAACATACCGTCATATTTTAGAGCTTTGCCAGTTTGAGCATTGCCAGTAAATTGCAAATTTAACAGGCCATCACTGAGGTTTGCGTCTATATTCGATAATGATAGGGCTTTCGCAGTTCCGCTGATCTCGCCTTTTGCCTGTAGTGTACCCAGGGCGTCACTATATGGGTTTTTAAGGCCCGTTTGTGTGGTGAAGTTCTTTATAGACGGAATGAATGTATCAAAACTTCCATTGAGCAAAATCGTTTCGCCCATTTTTATATCACCGATATATCCTGCTGTAATATACTCTCCTTCGGTCTTAAAATCGATACCGCTCAGGGATAAAGCATCAACGATACCGCTCACGCGCCCACTGACGGAGAAATTACCAATCACATCCGCTCCTTGAATGTTCTTGAGGCCCAATTTAGTGGTTAAGGATTTTAGGGACGGGCTTGCGACGGTAAAATTTCCGTCGAGATTGAGTGCGTTGTTAAGTGTAGCGCGCCCTATATAATTGGCATCTATCTCTTGTCCTTTAAGGGTGAAAACAACATTTTCTCCTGTTGTCACCACACCGTCTGTCGTCAGTTTTGTCGATAATTGCACACTGTCTAATAGGGCTAATTGCGGATAATTAAACCCAAACGTATCTTGTAATTTATTTGGGTCATTTATATTAACCGACAAATTTCCAGATGCAGTTGGCTTTGGCCCCGCCGTGAAATCACCCGTAAAGTTGGTTGTTAGAATAGCACTCTCAAGGGCAAGAACCGCATTTTTTGCCTTCATATTCGTGCCGTCAAAAACCAGAGACGCTTTTAATTTTGCCCGTTCGCTTAGTGCGCCGTAAGGATTGGTAATACCGAGCATTTTATCAAGCTTTGAGAGTGACGGAATATCTGTGTCAAAACGAATGTCGAAGGTTAAATCCTCTGAGGCTGTGAATTCTCCTTCAGCTGAAAGAGTGACGAGTTCGGATTTTAATTTGAGAGTAAACGGGGCTTTTTGACCATTTAAAAATGATCTAGGTGTCTCAAGGCGGCTATCTATATCCAGAGGAATTTCGTTAAACACTAAATTCCCCTTTACTGTTACAGGTTTGTCCATGCCGAGCATAGCCAATTTGATGTTGGCGGATGTGACCGTATGAGTGACGCCTTTTTGTGCGTCCTTATAGGTGATCTGCCCATCTTTTAGCGTGAAAACCCCGAGGGAAATTTGCAAATCTGCATACCGACCATCTCGCTTGAATGCGGCGGAAGAGGATTTAGTCTGGTTTGCGGTTGGCGAGTCGCCAAAATCCCAATTCACCTGCCCAGTTTTTAATTTTTCTAAGGAAATTTTGGGGCTAATGAGGGTAAACTCTTTGATCTCAACCTGTTTTTTAAGCAAAGGGAGGAGTTTTACTTTTGCTTGTAAACTCTCCATTTTTATAAATGGGATGTCGCTAAACCCTTCGCCGTTAGCAATGGTCACATCCTTGGCATTGGCACGAATTGTGGGGAAGATGGAAAGGCTGACATCGCCACCTATATGCACATTGCGGCCAAGTTTGGCGCTGACTTGCTGTTCGATGGTTGATTTATACACAGACGAAGGAATGAGTGCCGTCACAACAAAAATAGCAATCCCAATAAGGGCCAAGATTACGCCAATACCAATGATAATTTTCCGCACATTTAACTCCAATTTTTGATCTGTATACACGAATACGAACGCGATTAACATTGGCATTTGTAATGTGAATGTAAACTGAAACAGGCAAAAATTCTTGGAAATGGGTTTTTTTCTGTATTTTTAGGCGTTAATCCTTATACTCATTTGTATATTGGAGTTTTTAAAGAGGATAACCCTATGTGTATGCATCTTGACCACGAAGCCAGCGAATGTACGGATAAAGAAACCAAAGACATGCTCAGCAAGCGAAGAATGATCCAAACATTGGCCGCAGGTGGGCTGGTCACAGCCACCGCGCCCGCGCTCTCTAGTTGCGTGACCAATCCTGAAACAGGTTCTCGGCAATTTTTGGGTCTGGTTAGTGAAAGTCAGCTTAACCAGATGGCGGCCCAGTCTTGGGCGCAAGCTAAGCAAAAACAAAAATTGACAACCGACCCACGCTACACAAACCGTCTTCGCAATATAGGCTCTCGCATTGCCAGAGGCGCAAAACGTGACAAACAATCTTGGGATTATGCAGTGTTTGATTCGGATCAAAAAAATGCATTTGTACTGCCTGGTAACCGTGTCGGCTTTTATAAAGGCATGATGGATTTTGCCGACAATGATGACCAAATCGCTGCCGTTATGGGCCATGAGGTTGGGCATGTTGCTGGCCAACATGCGCGGGAGCGGGTCAATACGCAAATGGCGGGGCAGCTTGGCCTCGCGGTAGGCGGCATTGTTGGTGCAACGCAACTCTCAAAGAAATGTAAAACAATCCCAGATCGCCGTCAGCAACAACTTTGTTATCAAAAAGCCAGCCGCAATACCCAACTCCTAAATGCGGCCCTTGGTATGGGCTTTACGCTTGGTGTGGTTTTGCCATTTTCGCGTAAACACGAAAGCCAATCTGATCTCTTGGGCGCAAAATATATGCACCATGCCGGGTATGATACCCAGCAATCCGTAAAATTATGGGAGAAAATGGCTGAAGGGCAAACCAGTCGCCGCCCTGAATTTATGTCAACCCACCCAGATCCAGCTCGTCGGGCCCGTGATTTGCATAATTATATTAAATACCAAGATAGCCTTGGTTCGCAAGGGTGGCAAAACATTCGGATGCCAAAGGCATAGCCTCTAAATACAGTAAATAAATAAAACAAAGCCTTGCAGGGGCGGGTGCTTGGGGGTAAGTTCCGCGCCTTAATTGTAAAGCTGTGCCGCCTTAGCTCAGCTGGTTAGAGCGCTGGTTTGTGGAACCAGAGGTCCCCAGTTCAAACCTGGGAGGCGGTACCATTTTATCGGATTGTGGCCTGTGAGCTTAGCTACAATAAAATTTCCCATTTAAACCATTCATTCACCATAATTGTTTATGCAAACCGAATGAAAGTCCGCAATTTTACTCAGCATTCTTCGCTAAAATTTACACCAGATGATGTAAAACGTTTGGTGACACATCCAGACCGTGATGTTCGGGCTGTGTTGACGCAAAAAGTTTGCCGACAATTTAGAGATTTAAAACTGTCAGAAAACGAGCAGTCCATTGTATCGGAACTGCTAAAGTTAATCGTGAAAGATGCGGCGTCAATGGTGCGGCGCGCTCTAGCAATTACCCTAAAAAACTCTCCGAACCTGCCGCGCTCTATCGCGCAAAAATTGATACGCGATGTAGATTCGATTGCAGTACCTGTTCTGAGCCACTCTCCCGTACTTGCTGATGAAGATTTGCTCGAAATTTTAAAATCCAAAGCGGCGGCCAAAATGATGGCCATTACTAAAAGGCCGCATATTGCTGGCGATTTGGTCAAAGCCCTTGTTCGTTTTGGGGATAGTAAGATTGTCGCCTCTGTGGCCGCCAATGACGGGGCAGAGATTAACGCCGACCTAGCTGAACATATGCTGACACTTTATCATGATAATGACCTCATTCAGGAAAGCTTTATTGCTAGACGTGAATTGCCGCCATTGGTCATCGAAAAACTCATCACCATGGTCAGTGCCGAAGCGGCAATTCGCCTCAATGAGAACCATGAAATTCCCATAGAATTGGCGATAGACCTCGCGGGCAAAGCCCGTGAGCGGGCCCAAATTGATTTTATCTCGCAATCTTGGGTGAGCCGTGATTTGAAATCCCTTGTCGAGCGACTTGCAAGAGAGGGGCGGCTGACCACGAGTTTAATTGTGCGAGCGGCATGTTGTGGTCAAATGAGATTTGTGGAACAGGCAATGGCCTGTAAATCCGATATCAGTCTTCGTAAAGCAGCGCTCATGGTGCATGATGGCGGCCCATTTGGGCTAAAGGCATTGTGTAAGAGATGCAAAATGAACGATAAGGAGTATACTTTACTACGGGCCAGTATTGCCATTTTCCGGGATTTGGAACTTAAAGGTGGCCATTTCAACAAGCAAAAATTTCAGTCCCTCATGATTGAACGTGTCCTTAGCTTGCCTTTGGAATTTGACGATAAAGATACGGATTATCTTTTGGAAAAACTGGACGCCGTGTCTCGTAAATCTGCCTGAAATCGTCCGGCTCG
>JAESQI010000094.1 GCA_016765255.1 Robiginitomaculum sp.
CCAGCGACCACGGATTTAAGAAAGCTAAGCGCGAGCTAGCTTAAACCTGTTTCAAACCCTCAACTTACGGAGAAATATTATGCCCACAATTGGAACATTTAAACAAACAAAGACAGGCTATGAAGGCACAATCACCACGCTGAGCATGTCGCATAAAGTCAAATTTGTCGCCAACGACAATAAGAAGAATGAAGACAGCCCCGACTATTTTATCAAATCAGGCCGAAGCGATTTTGGCGTAGCGTGGAAAGAAACTAAAGATGGTGATGAACCGCTTGATTACATCAAAGTGCTGCTTGATGGGCCAATGCTAGCCAAACCTGTAAACGCAGCATTATTTGACTGCGATGACGGCGCAGACCTAGTTTGGTCACGGCCTAAGAAAGCATAGGTACTTCCCTTATATAAAGGGACCGGCGCTTTTTATGCGCCGGTGATAACCCTTAATGGCGATAACTGAATCTGAACTTGAGGCTGGATTATCAACCGTAGCAAAACTTATAAATGCTTACGGCGAAAAATATCGGCCAGTCTTTGAGCGGCTTGAGATGGAGCTTGAAACAAAGCAATCTCGATTTCGCCGTGTTGAGTCTCGCTTATCTATCAAACACATTGAAAGTAATTCTGCACGAGCGCAGAATTCAAATACAAAATTACAATAGTTTTCAAAGTTTTTAAAATTTCATCCTGATGCCAAATTTGTAAGAAATAAGAATTTATTTAGTAGGAATAGGTTCCCAAGGATTGATTGTTTTTACGCCAGTAGGCTCAAAATCGGCAATATTTCTGGTAACAACCACCATGCCGTGAACCATCGCCGTCGCCGCAATCATAGCGTCTCTGTCAGAACGAGGATCAGGCACATGTAATTTGGCGCAAGCCTGTGCAATGGCCGTGTCCATACCTATTATACGTTCAGAAAAGGCAGGCAATACATGCGTATCCAGCCATGTACGAAGCAAAGCGCCTTGGGCTTTATCGCGCCTTTCAATCAATAATATACCAGTTTCCAATTCCAAAATAGTAATGACAGATAAATAAAGCTTCGATGCCGAGACGTTATCTGCCCATGCAAGTACGTTTTTATCTGCTTTACCAGACCCAGCTTTGCGGAGTTCAGATATAACATTGGTGTCTAGTAAATACATTAGGACAGGTCAGCGGGCTTATAAAGTTGCTTGTCCATGCGCGGAATATCAAAATCTATATCGGCAACGCTTGGCATAGAAAGCAAATCGGTAATGCTTTTTTGCTTGCCGGTGATTTTTTGGTAGAGTTCTATCGTCAATAGGACATGGGCAGGCTGTCCACGGTCAGTAATAAAGACTGGCCCTGCACAAGCCGCCCGTTTGGACTTGCTAATATCCTGATTAAAGTCGCGGCTGGAAACTGTTGTAATACCCATGATGTGCCTCCTATAATTCATTAAATGTAGGTACGTTACTACAAAAATAGTAAAAATGCAAGGCATAGTCTGCGAATGATTGGACAAACGTTCGGCTTTAATGAAAATGTAAACGAATCGTTTTAGAAATATATGTGATAATGTATAGACGCACTTATATATCCAAAAAATGGCACACATAATTGCACACATAGCGGCACACATTTTCAAAATAACAGGTTATAAGTCTTTGAAAATAAACAATAAAAAATACAGTATTGACGCACGTCACTCGCGCCATTATTTACTTATATTTCATATGCTTATGTTTGTAGGGATATAATGGGCCGAGTGTCCAACTTTTTGGGCCTGAGGCGTTCCAATTTTTCATACTTGTGTTGTTCCGAAAGGGCTTTTCCAATAGAATGCTGGATACGGCGCGCATAATGGGGCATACACTATGGGTGATATGAAAAAGGTGGGGCGCTCTTAAAAATGATAAATCAAACAACAAACAAAACAAAAAAGAAAATAACTAAATTACTGGTCGCTAATCGTGGTGAGATTGCTATTCGGATATTGCGGGCAGCGAATGAATTACAATTAAAAACCGTGGCAATATATGCAGAGGAAGATAAATTTTCCTTGCACCGCTTTAAAGCAGATGAAGCTTATAGGGTCGGGGAGGGGCTATCCCCAATTGATGCTTATCTCTCTATTGATAGCATCATTGAACTCGCGGTACGGGTAGGCGCTGATGCTATTCACCCTGGGTATGGATTTTTATCAGAGCGTCCAGATTTCGCTGAGGCCTGTACCGATGCTGGCATCATTTTTGTTGGCCCTGATGCGTCCGTCATGCGCGCTCTGGGCGATAAAGTTTCGGCCAGAGACCTCGCGATTAAAGCAGGTGTCAGTGTCGTGCCTGCTTCGGGTGAACTGCCAGACGACTTTGAAACCATTCATAAAATCGCCAAAGACGTGGGCTATCCTCTGATGCTTAAAGCAAGCTGGGGCGGGGGCGGGCGCGGTATGCGCATTATCTTGAATGAGGGTGAGCTTGAAAAGCAAGTCAATTCGGGTAAGCGCGAAGCTAAATCTGCTTTTGGTCGCGACGAGGTTTACCTTGAAAAACTTGTGACCAAAGCTCGCCATGTGGAAGTGCAAATTATCGGGGATAAGCACGGCAATATTGTACATTTGTTTGAACGTGATTGTTCAGTACAGCGCCGCCACCAAAAGATTGTGGAACGAGCGCCTGCACCGTATCTCAACACAGCACAGCAAGACGATATCTGCACACAAGCCCTTAACCTCATGAACCATGTCGGCTATCAAAACGCTGGCACAGTAGAGTTCCTCATGGATGTGGACACGAATGAGTTCTACTTTATCGAAGTCAATCCGCGTCTACAAGTCGAACATACTGTCACCGAAGAAATTACGGGTATCGATATTGTGAAGGCCCAAATCCGTATTTCTGAAGGCGCAAAAATTGGCGACGTTAAAGCTTGCGGTGTGCCGACACAAAACCAGATAAAAGTACATGGCTGCGCTATTCAGTGCCGCATTACGTCCGAAGACCCCGAAAACGGCTTTGTACCTGATTATGGCCGCATCACCACCTACCGAAGCGCAATGGGTTTTGGCATTAGGCTTGACGGCGGGCCCGCTTATTCAGGCGCGGTGATTACACGCCATTATGATAGCTTGCTTGAAAAAATTACAGCGTGGGCGCCAGGGCAATCCGAAGCCCTGACACGTATGGACAGAGCCTTGCGCGAGTTTCGAATTCGCGGGATTTCGACAAATATTCCATTTTTGGAAAATGTTATCAATCACCCGAAATTTGCTGATGCCAGTTACACCACCCGCTTTATTGATAACTCACCTGAATTGTTTGACTTTCCAATAAAACGGGACAGGGCGACGCGTCTCTTGCGGTTTATCGCTGATGTGTCCGTAAACGGGCATCCCCAAACCAAAGGCCGCGCTCTGCCACTGGCGACCCTAAAACCGCCTGTGATTCCTACCATGCAGCAAGAGAGTATTCCAAAAGGGAGTAAAGACCGTTTGGACGCTCTTGGGCCCGCTAAGTTTTCCAAATGGATGTTGGCGCAAAAGCAGGTGCTGATTACTGACACAACCATGCGCGACGCCCACCAATCACTGCTGGCCACGCGGATGCGCAGCCATGATATTTTAGGGGCGGCACCTGCTTATGCTCGCAATTTTCCAGACTTGCTCAGTCTCGAATGTTGGGGTGGGGCGACCTTTGATGTGGCCATGCGGTTTCTACAAGAAGATCCGTGGGAACGCCTTCGTAAAATTCGCGTAGCAGCGCCTAATATTTTGCTGCAAATGCTCTTGCGAGGTTCAAACGCTGTTGGTTATAAGAATTATCCCGATAATGTGGTTCGTAAATTTATAGAGCAAGCGGCGGATAATGGCGTCGACTTGTTTCGCGTTTTTGACAGCCTAAATTGGGTTGAAAATATGCGTGTCGCCATCGACACAGTCCTCGAAACGGGCAAGTTATGCGAAGGCGCGATTTGTTATACGGGCGACATTCTTGATCCAAAACGTACCAAATTTGATCTTGATTATTTTGTCAATATGGGGGTCGAGCTCAAGTCGGCAGGCGTCCACATTTTGGCGATTAAAGACATGGCGGGATTGCTAAAACCTGCCGCCGCAACAATCCTTGTTAGAGCCTTAAAAGCTGAAACAGGACTACCTATCCATTTTCATACCCATGACAGTACGGGCATTGCATCGAGCACCATTATCGCGGCTGTAGACGCTGGTGTGGACGCAATTGATTTGGCCATGGATAGTTTTTCTGGTCTGACCTCACAGCCAAACCTTGGTTCAGTGGTCAACGCTCTCAAAGACCAAGAAAGGGATACGGGTCTTGATCCACAAGCTATTCTGGACATGTCGAATTATTGGCGGCGGGTGCGGGCGCAATATGCGGCCTTTGAGCCAAACCTAAAATCA
>JAESQI010000095.1 GCA_016765255.1 Robiginitomaculum sp.
ATGGGCAGTATCTGGGCCTATTATGAACTGGGTTGGGGCGGCTGGTGGGCTTGGGACCCAGTTGAAAATGTATCTTTCTTACCGTGGTTGGTGGGGACGGCGCTCCTGCATTCCATACTGGTTCTTGGCAAACGGCATACCATGGCCAATTGGACGGTACTGCTCGGGATAACCGCGTTTTCGCTGAGTTTGATCGGCACGTTCGTTGTCCGCTCTGGTGTGTTGACCAGTGTACATTCTTTCGCTGTTGATCCCGCAAGAGGCGTGTTTATTTTGGCACTTCTCGTGGCGGCAACTGGCGGGGCGCTGGTGCTGTATTCTCTACGCGCCCATACCTTGCGCGGCGGAGCTGATTTTAATCTTGTCTCCAAAGAAGGAGGCTTGGTGATCAATAATTTGTTGTTGATTGTAGCGACTTTAACTGTGTTTCTCGGAACGTTTTATCCTTTATTGGTGGAAGCGTTTTCCAACAGTAAAATCTCTGTAGGCGCGCCGTATTTTGATATTAGTTTTGCGCCTGTGATGATTGTCCTCATAGGGTTTATGGGCATTGGGCCTATGCTGAAGTGGCGAAAAGATACATGGGGTAATCTCCGTCCGCACCTGCTGAAATCTGGCCTGTTGATATCACTGGTCGCTATCTTGGTTTACTTTCTGGGTCGGTCAGTTTTGGGTGCACTTTCAATGGGAATGGCCGTATATTTATTTTATTCTACGCTGATGGTCTTTGGCCGTAAAATCGGATTTGGCAAGCAAGGCGCATGGATACGGGCCAAGGCGCAAGCGCCGTCTGTTTACGGATTTCTCATTGCTCATATTGGCATGTCCATTGCCATGGCAGGCATTATTTCCATGTCGGTTTGGGCCAAGAAAGATGCGCAAATTTTAAAAATTGGAGAAAGCATGAATGTGGGTGGATATACATTTACACTCAAGACCATGACGCCCGGCCAAGAGGTAAACTATCAATTTCTTAAAGGTGATATTGACGTCGCCAAGAATGGTCAAACCCTTACGACATTACACAGTGCGCGTCGATTTTATTACGTCCGAGAAATGGTGACGTCCGAAGCAGGCATACAAGTGCGCTTTAACCGTAATCTTTATGTGGGCATAGGTGATGGCAATAAAGAAAAAGGCTGGGTGGTGCGGGCTTATATCCACCCAATGGTGTGCTGGATTTGGCTCGGCGCATTGATGATGGCGCTGGCTGGATTTATTTCGTTACTGGATAAACGACGGCAAAAATTATGAAGTTTACACTCAAAGGATTAGTGCCACTTTTCATTTTTCTGGCCCTGAGTATTGCCTTTGGCTTTGGCTTGACGAAAGATCCGCGCAAACTTCCGTCTCAATTGATTGACCGCCCATTTCCAGAGTTTCTTTTGCCCGACCTGATGGACGAAGAAAACACTTTGGATAATTCCTATTTGCAAGGCCAAGTAACTTTGGTCAATATATTTGGCTCATGGTGTGTGGCCTGTGATCAAGAACACCCAATGCTGATGAAACTATCTCGCGAGGGGGATATTGCAATTCTCGGCGTAGATTGGCGCGACACTCGCGAAGATGGTCTGCGCTGGCTTGCCCGTGGTGGTAATCCATATGGACGGGTGGTGTTTGACGAACATAGCAAGCTTGCTATTGATCTGGGTGTCACAGGCGCGCCCGAAAGTTTCCTCGTCGATAAAAAAGGACAAATTCGCTATAAATATATTGGCCCAATTACCCAGAGCGTTTGGGACGAAACCCTAAAACCCCTCGCGATGCGTTTGGAGATTGAGCCATGAAAACTATGTTGAAATTGTTGTTTATATCGGTGGTCAGCATTCTCTTGTCGCTACAAGCCTTGGCCCAAACACCAGATGCTGAAATTGAGCAGCGGGCTCATAAAATCGGCGCGGCGCTTCGGTGTGTTGTTTGTCAAAACCAATCTATTGACGAATCCAATGCGCCGCTTGCCGCCGATATGCGGCTGATGGTACGCGACCGTATCCGTGCGGGGGATAGCAATGCAGAAGTCATAGGGTTTATGCGCGAACGTTATGGTGATTTCGTTTTGCTTAAGCCACCGTTACAGGCCAACACCATACTGCTTTGGTTCCTGCCATTTGCGGGTCTGGTATTATTGTTTGTTTGGTATATTTGGCGAGCTAAACACAAACGCAAACCGATGGCCAATATCCCATTGAGCGAGAATGAACTTGCAGAATTAGAAAAGCTTAAAAAAACTCAAGTAAGAAAAAAACAAGGTGAGCAATCATGATTTGGTTAGTAATGGGGATTTTGGTGCTTGCGAGTTTACTCTTTGTCACGCAACCTTTGTATAAAAAAAAGGCCCCACATTCTGTTCCTAATTCTGAAGTTTCGGATTACCTTGAACAAATTGCTATCATTGATACGCAAATCAATGCGGGCAAGGGTGTTGAAGAATTGAAAGAATTGGAAGCCGCCAAAACGAAATTACAAAGAGGCTTGCTGGCTACGCAGGCTGGAGATGTAAAGAGTGATAGTGCGCCGCCACCATTATTGCTGGCATCCCTATTTGTTATCTTTAGCTTTGCCAGTTTGGGGATATATTCAGCGATAGGAAGGCCTGAGCTGACAAAAACAGGGGCATTGCCAAAACCAGTGCTTTCGGCCCCTCAAGCCATGAGCCAAAACGCAGACCCGCAACACGAAAACAAAATGTCCCTCGAACAATTGGTTGAACGATTAGCGGAACGCTTGCAAACAGATAGCGAAAACCTTGATGGCTGGGCCTTGTATGCACGCAGTTTGATGAATTTGGGGCGTTATGATCAGGCTTTGCAGGCCTATGCAAATGTCATAAAACTTTCCAATAATAATCCAGACGCGCTAAAAGAGTTCGAGCAAGCAAAAAGCTTTATCGCACAAAGATCATCCCAGCCTAAAATGGCAGATCCCGGGCCCAATCAAGACGATATTAAAGCCGCTTCAAGCATGAGCGCAACAGACCGTAATGCTATGATCCAAGGCATGGTGGACGGGTTGTCGCTAAAACTTGAGGACAATCCCAATGATCCAAATGGCTGGGCGCGGCTATTGCGGGCGCGGAAGGTTTTGGGCCAAAAAGAACAGGCGAGCGCTGAAATTGAACGTATGCGTAAAATCTTTAATAATGACCCAGAAACAATTTCCAAAATTCTAAAGGATAGTGGTTGGGCGGCAGAACCGTAACTCACCAATAATTCGCCAAATAGGGTTAGTGATTTTCGCGTATTTCTACTATGAATAGTATTTCTTTTCCTCTATAGTTACCCAATCACTAGATACAATCTATAAGGGGCAAATTATGAGTGAGATTAAAGACAAAGACTTAGCAGCATTTATGAACGGCGTGAAACGTCGCAATCCGGGCGAGCCAGAATTTCATCAAGCTGTCCACGAAGTGGCCATGGATATTATTCCGTATATCCGTGACAATGAACAAGTCAAAAAAATGCGTATTTTAGAGCGCATGACCGAACCAGACAGGATCATTTCTTTTCGGGTCGTCTGGGAAGATGACAAGGGTAATATTCGGGTAAACCGTGGTTACCGTGTCCAGCAAAATAATGCCATCGGGCCATATAAAGGCGGCATACGCTTTCACCCAACAGTTACGCAAAGTGTCTTGAAATTTTTGGCATTTGAACAAGTGTTTAAAAATAGCTTGACTGGCCTACCACTCGGCGGTGGTAAAGGGGGTGCCGATTTTAACCCCAAGGGAAAATCTGACAGTGAGATTATGCGGTTCTGCCAAGCTTTCATGACTGAGCTTTCGAAATATATCGGGCCGAATACGGATGTTCCCGCTGGGGATATAGGTGTAGGTGCGCGGGAAGTTGGCTATATGTTTGGTCAGTACAAACGTCTCACAGATCGGTTTGAAGGCATTCTCACGGGTAAGGGGATCGAATTTGGCGGCAGTGCCATTCGCCCTGAAGCTACAGGTTATGGCGTTGTTTATATGATGGAATGCATGTTGGCGACCAAAGGCGACAGCCTTAAGGGTAAAGCATGTGCTGTATCAGGGTCTGGTAATGTGGCATCGTTCTGTGCAGAGAAACTCATTGAACTTGGCGCAAAAGTTGTCTCTTTGTCAGATAGTGGCGGCACGATTTATGTGAAAGATGGTATGACCAGTGACAATCTTAATTGGGTAATGGACTTGAAGGCAAACGGCGGCCGCATGTCTGAATGTGCCACAGGCTTTGGGGCAAAATATTATGCGGGCAACCGACCTTGGGCTCTACCATGTGATTTGGCATTCCCGTGTGCAACCCAAAACGAAATCGAAGCCGCAGATGCTAGGGCCCTCGTGAAGAATGGCTGCATCGCTGTATCCGAAGGGGCCAATATGCCAAGTGACCCAGACGCGATTGATATATTACGCGATAGTCCCGTTATGCACGCACCCTCCAAAGCTGCCAATGCTGGCGGGGTTGCAGTATCTGGTTTAGAGATGAGCCAGAATAGTCTGCGCATGTCTTGGACACGAGAAGAAGTCGACACGCATCTGAAAAAAATCATTACCAACATTCACACTCAATGTGTGGATAAAGGTAAGGACAAAGATGGCAATGTCGATTATTTCAAAGGCGCCAATATTGCAGGCTTTGATAAAGTGGCCAATGCCATGTTGGCATATGGTGCGATATAATAGCATATTGCATTGCCCAATTTTGATGAGTTGAACTTCATCAGCAGACAATAAAAAACCCGCTTCGTAAAAAGCGGGTTTTTTATTGTGTGAATATTCCTATCCAGATTATCCATCAGTCAAGGGCGTCTCAATAAAACCCTCATCTTCCTCACAATGGAAGTCAAAGTCTTGACCAAACTCTTCGTCAAACTCTCCGCCAAATCCTCCAGTAATTGGTATGTCTCCATCGCCGCCCCTAGGAGGTTCGCCTCCGCCATCATTGAAGAACTCAACTCTACAAGTGGGGTAATCAAGTTCAATAATTGGGTTGAAGAATTCAGGGTCTTGAAATTCAGTTTCTTCAATCTCTTTTTCCATAAAAGCATCAAGTACAAATGGGTTGACGCTGGCGCCGCCCCTTGGCTTTGTGCTTAAGCGAGAGCTGAATATATCCAACAGAGCTTCGCTGGCAATACCGCCGTCGATCGGAGAACTATTACTATCGGGAACAAAAACCACAGAGCCAGCGCGCCGCACTCTAATAGTTTCGCCGCCAGACGTAACGGAGATTTCACCTTTTTTATTCTTCCCGCTACGTCCCGGGCCAGGGCCGACAAGGATAAAAAGACTGGCCCCATTTGGGTCTACGACCGTACCAGGTGGAATGAGATTTTGTTGCCGTGCGTAACGGATGGCGTCCGCACCAACGAGCCCTTGTACCATGGTTCCTCGAACACCCATACTTGCAACAGGTGTATCAATGGTTACGGCATTGGCGCCAGATTTCGAAATATTTCCCGACATAAAGCGAAACATGCCCTTGGTCACATTGGCAGCCAATTGGTTTTGATTTGTGGCTGGGTCATAGACAAATTTATCAATGGTCAAGAGGCAATCTGCGCCAACCGTAAAGATCGTTTGGTCTTTGAGTAAAACCTGCAAGCTACTGAGATGACTCGAATTTATCTCGTCGCCGATACGAATAGGCTCGCGAAGGGCCGCTTGTATTGCGGATTGGCCAGCCGTTTGCACGCTAACATTGCCTTTTACGGCTGAGTTAACACCAATAATTTCACCTGCGGCAAAGGCCGTGGAGGAAAACGAAACAAAGGCCAGTACGGCTATGCTTGAATGTATTAAAGTATTGAGTTTCATGTTTTGCCCCTAAAAATCAAAAATTAGTTTAAGTTCTACACCGACATTTTTATAGTCTAGTCCCGCAATGTTCGAGCTACGGTCAACATATGACACGCCTGCTTCTATGGATGTATTGTCCAGCCCCATTGCGCTAAGTCCTGTGCCTAAGCTTAGTCGGCCACTAATGTGGTCGTCGTCTCGTTCAATAGCGCCTATAGCAAATGGGTTATAACTGAGCATACGATATTTCGCACGGCCTTTGATGTAAACGCCGTTGGCAAATTTGTTGCCAAAATTCACGCTTGCTTTCCAACCGTCATATGCAAACCCAGGATTTGCCGCCGCTTTGTGATCATAGCCGATGGCCGCGCCAATATATGAACGGTCTGAAAGTTTTTGTCTTATAGACGCCAAAATTGTGTATTTATCACCAGAGCGGGCAATTTCGCCCACGGTAAATGCTAAATCCCGATAATCTTGGTCATAATAGGAACCGCTTAGGCTGATTCGTGTATTGGGTGCAATTTTTGTACTGACGCTGAGCCTTGGCCCAATTTGTGTAAGATAATCAGAACCACTAATAAACACTTTGAGCATTTGCCCATCGAGAGCCCATTTCATATTCCCCGTCTTGCCCGAAATACCAGCATGTCCCGCGATTGTATCGTAGTCGCTGGCGCTAAACTGATCATGGCGAAGGGTTTGTCCGTTAAGTCCCGCTCTAAATCTCATGCCAGCCTCATTTATAGGGGCGGAAAAATTTATGCTCCCTTGTGCAAATGCGGAAAAATCATCTTGGTTCGTGACGGTCAGTAAATTATCTGCGAGAGCATTGCCTGCATTATCGTCCCAACGCACACCGATGACAGCGCGCCCAGAAAATGAAGCCTCGCTGTTATTGCCAGAAGATGTGGTTTCCCCGTATTCACCACGGTATATGGACACTTGTTTCTTTTGGGCTGCACTTAATGGACGTGCGTCTAGGAGTTTAAGTTGCCGCTGCGCGCCGAATTGATCGTCGAGTTTAAACAAGACGAGGGCGTAAAATAGCCGTGCGGAATCCCAATCTGGTTCTGCAAACAAAAGACGCTCTAATGTACCAGCCGCGCTGATATAGTCGCCTTCTGCGGCTTGTTGTCGTGCGTAATTTAGATTGAGTTCCTGATTGTCAGGTTGCGCGTAAATTTGCTCAAACGTTATGCGCGGCCCATCATACCCTTGCGCATTGGCCAGCAACGGCGCAGCGAAGCAAGTCGCTATGCACAACGCCGAAATATGCGATTTGCCTAACAATAATTTGCCGAGTGGCATAGAATATGTTTGTGATAATAATGTATTTTTGTTCAAGTTTTTGCCCCTTGATATAAGCGCTGAACAAAGATGTTGCTCAGCGAAGATTCAGATATGGTTAAACCCTAGTATACAATAAATTTTTGTTCAAGGAAAAGTTACTAAATAAACGGGACTTGAATATCATATCAAGTTGGGTAATGATCATGGCAAAAGGGGTGCTCATGAAGTTAAAATTACCACAATGGTTAAGTTTGAGCGTCAAGCAGCGCAAAACAGTAATTCCAACACTTGTTGGTTTATGTGTACCTTTATTGATTACGGCCCTCTATATTGGCACACCAAAGTTTTTTTCGCAGAGCACGGAGCTTTTATTCGATGCGTATCAAAGGGTTAATCCCCGCGAATACGATCCGAATATTGGGGTGCGAGTTGTTGATATTGACGAGGAAAGTTTAAAAATACATGGGCAATGGCCATGGCCCCGCACAAAAATGGCGAGATTTAATCAAAACCTGACTGACGCGGGCGCAGCGGTGATTGCCTATGATATTGTGTTTTCAGAACCCGATAGAACCTCGCCCGAAAACTTGATTGAAGTATTTAAAAGCAATCCGAATGCCAAAGGTAATTTTGATAATATCAAGGCTTTGACCAGTCATGATCAGGTGTTTGCCGATGCCATTGGTCGTTCTAATGTAGTTACCGGATTTTTTCTGGTCAACAACGAAAACGATAAACGCCCGATTCGTAAAGCCGGTATCAGTTACGGGGGCACCGACCCCAGAGGCGCGTTGCCAGAATATATCGGTTCAATTCCCGCCTTACCGATTTTAGAAGCACAAGCAAGTGGGGCGGGCTCGGTGAGTTTTCAACCTAAGGCGGACGGCATTGTGCGCACGGCACCGTTAATGTCGCGGCTTGGGGGAAAGGTGTATCCGTCATTATCCATTGAAGCGTTGCGGGCCGCACAAGGGGCGGGCGCTTATAAAATCAGAGGTAATGACGCCAGCGGTGAGTCCTCCTCGGTTGATAAGGAAGTGGTTGCTTTGCAAGTCGGGGCTTTTGAACTCCCCGCCACAAAGAACGGCGAGTTTCGCCTGCATTTCACGACCCATCAACCAGAGAGGATTGTTCCTGCGTGGAAAGTGTTGGCCAATGATCCGTTAGATCAGGAGTGGAAGGCAAAAATAACCAATCATATCGTCTTTATCGGTACCAGCGCCATAGGACTACAAGATATTTACGCCACTCCAGTTGAGGTCAGAATGGCTGGGGTTGAGGCACAAGCACAAGTGGTTGAACAAATTCTTGGCGAACAATTTTTGGAACGTCCGGATTGGATTGCGGGTATGGAAATAGAGGGATTTCTTTTTCTTGGAATTTTACTGGCGTTAATCGTGCCGCATTTGGGGGCGGCAAAAGGAGCGTTATTGAGCGCAGTCTTGGCGGGCAGCGTATTTTACGGGTCGTATTTTGCATTTACTAATAAGCAATTATTGTTTGACCCTATATTGATTTTGATCGGTATATTGGCGTCCTATCTGGTGATTACTTTGACGTCGTTTTACTTGACTGAATCAGAACGTTCTCGAATACGTTCGGCGTTTTCTATGTATCTCTCTCCGACCATGGTGAAAAAAGTCAGCGAAGATCCAGACCTTTTAACTCTCGGCGGAGAAGAGCGAAATATGACCATTTTGTTTTTAGATATACGCGGGTTTTCAAAAATATCCCACGGACTTGAGCCCAATGAAATCACCACATTTCTCAATATTTTCCTCACGCCCATGACCAACATTTTGCAAGACGGACATGCGACCATTGATAAATATATCGGCGACGCCATAGTTGCGTTTTGGAATGCACCGCTGGATGATCCCGAACATGAAGTCAATGCAGCCAAAGCGGTCATGGCCATGATGCGCAGCCTTGATGACCTGAACGAAAAATACATGGCCCAATCAGAGATTAAATGGCCAGATGATGTGCGTATGGGCATTGGCCTGAATACGGGTGTGTGTTGCGTCGGCAGTTTGGGCAGCGAGCAGAGGTTTTCATACTCTATGATTGGCGACGCTGCCAATTTGGCGTCCCGAATTGAAGGCCTAACCAAACAATATAAAGTACATGTATTGGTCGGTGATAGTACCGCTGGAAAAATTAGCGAATTTGCCATTATCGAAGCAGACCTGATCCAAGTTGTCGGGCGACCAACGCCTGAGCGTGTGTTCATACTGGCGGGTGAAGAGAAAGAAGCGCAAACAGATGATTATAAAGCACTGATCCCTATCCACAAAATATTTCTGGATGCTTACCGGGAGCAAAAATGGAAAACGGCGGAAGCCTTGATCCCTGAGCTTCACTCCCTTGCCAAACCCTTAGATTTCCACGGCTATTACGACGTCATGCGCGATCGTATAGCAGGATATAAAACCAACCCTCCTCCCAAAGACTGGGGCGGGGTTTATGTGGCAACGAGCAAGTAAACCTGCTAAAAATATTTTAGTAAAGCGCGCCTTTAATGGGGGTGATCATTGGGGGGATATCGTCGTCTTCTAGGGCAAGAGTTTTTAGGTCAATTTCTAGGGAACGGGCGAGGGCGTCCATGGGAACCACATTGCGGTTGTTTAAAAACGGCTCTTCCATGAAACTGCCAATGCCTTCGACCATAAAGAATATCCAGCCAACCATGACAACGGCAGGAATGGCGAGGTATTTCATGTTTTCAAGGCCTGGCAATGAAAAGGCGAGCAGGGCTAAAAATAGCCATATAAACATATGGGTGAAAAATGAATAATGGGTCGGGAAGGGGGTGTTCTTTAGGCCCTCACAGGCCGTCTGGGCTGCGACGAGTTCACGTTGAATGCCGACAACTTCGAAATGTTCACCGTCATAAAACTGGCCTTCTGATTGGGCAATACGAAAGTCGCGAGATTGTAAAAATAGCAATTTTAATGCGGGGTTATGCGCGCCTTCGACGGCTTGCCTATCTTCCTTGCTCAATAAATTTTCTGTGCCTTGTAACGGTGGCAAACCTTTTAATTGCCGCCCTAAAACCCACAACCAAGCCAGATTGCGCCTGATCATGCGCCGCATAACAATACGAGCAAGTTTAGAGGGTTTGCCCGTCTTATGATTGATATAGGGTTCGTCAATGCGCGTCAAAATAAGAGCAAGGTTACGCGATGCTGCGCGCATATCGCCCCAAGTTCCACGGGCTAAAAACCAGCGGTCATAGGCGGAATTTGTCCGAAAGCCCAGAAATATAGAAATAGCTGTGCCGACAATAAGCGGCGCAGTTAGGTCGAGGACACTGCCCAAATTAAGATGGACAATAGGAATAACTATGGCGCAGGCAAGTATGAACATCGCCAATAATTGTTTCCAAATAACACCGAGTAAACGCCAGAGTGAAATGTGCTTCTCGACAATCATGATTTATTGTGTGCTATTCCCCAAACTTTTACCGCCCATAATCCCAGCGTGCGGGCCATTATGGTAAGTATGACATGTGAGGCAGTTACTCGGCATGGTTCCTTGTGCCATTTCCCCACCTTTTGCATAACTATCTATGCCAATATGGCAGTCTTGGCAAATTTTTATCCTTGGGAGAAGAACGTCGGATGAACTTTCGGACGTTCTGGCCGTATGACATGTTTCACACGTCAAATTGCCAATTTCATGACTAGCATGATCAAAGGGAGATTTTGGATAAAACTGCCCGTTGACTGATATAGGTCTAATCGCAAAATCAAGACTGGTAATATTTGCAGGGCGGTCGATTTCGTGGCAATCAAAACATGCTCCGCCTTCGGAGAAAATAGCATTGACTTTGGATGCTGTGCGTTGATCGGCTTGCTTGAAAGCAAGTTCTCTGCGGTTTAAATCTCTCAAACTAGCGGCTTTTCCTGGGCGACGACGTGTTCGAGAATTCATTTCTGCGTCGCGGATATTACCAAGGGCTTGGGCCTGATAATAGTCGCGCATACTGGCAATGACTTCGTCAGGTTCGCCGTGGCGCAGTGTGCGCGTATACCCGTCATCGGCTTCAAAGGCCAAGTCATGACAAACGGCGCAATCTTGTTGCATATTGACGGGGTCAAATAATGCACCACCCGCTTCAGGACGATGACAATCGGCGCAATCAACGCCGCTACCAATTCTTGCACTGTCTTCTACAATGGAAAATTTACCACCAATTTCGCCCGCCATTTTAGCCACACTACCGCCTCGGTCTAAATGCATTTTGTGTGGAAATTTTAGCCCTGAAAAGCCTTTCGGGTTTTCGCTTAAGGAAATACGGGTATATTTTGGCTCATTGAAATCTGGTAAAGTAATGATACTTGGCCTAAATTCAGGATGGTCACTGCCAAAGTCTGAAACATTTAACAGCATTGTATGGGGTACCGTTTTATCTAAATTACTGTGACAATCTGCGCATAATTTTTGGCTGGCGGGCATTATTTTTTCGCGGGAATTATGTTCAACATGGCAAGAGGCGCAACGCTCGGCAGGTCGTAAAAACATTTCGCTGACCTTGTTGAGATTTGCTTCAAACCCACTTAGTTTTGGTTTTGAGGCCCGTAAATCTTTTATATCCGCATGATCACCTAGTTTTTCATGGCACTCTACACAGGCTTTATCTTTAACGGGAACAAAGGCTTTGGTATGGCATGTCGAGCAGTCGTTTTTCAAATTGGCGTGCATGAGGGAAATTTCCCCGCTATTCCATGATAGGTCAGCTTGTATCGGCAGTGCTTTTACGGCGGCGCTATCTTTGTTCTTTGCTGCCCATATTGGTAGGGCGAGGAAGAAGCCAATAACGGCAATGGAAAATACCCACGCCATGATCCGTTTGCCTGGGAGCGCTCTTTTTAATCCAAAGACTTTATTTTCATCAGCCGATGTAATAGCGGATTCAACGATTTCGACTTGCTCAAGCCTGACGGTCAGATCATCTGGAGAGCTTGGTTCTTCGATCAGGAGTTCATAAACCCCGATACGAATGAGAGTGCCAGGTTTTAAATAATTAGCTCGGCTTTTTAGGCGCCCGTCAATATTTGCCGTATGCCCGCCTAACATTTCCAAACTCGCCATCCCGTCTGATGTGCGTTTTAGCCTAGCATGTTTAAGGGCGATGCGCAGATCAAGGAGTTGTAAGTCATTATCAGTTTCGCGGCCAATGCTGATCTCATCGGTTTCGTAAGTACGTTCGCGAATGCTCTCGCGGCCACCGGGTCTTCGTTTTAAATTGCGTACCGTAATCGTCATATCTGTCCCCTAACTATAGTAAAATACACTGACGATATGCGCGCTGAGAGCGGCAATGAGTGCAAAGGTTAGAGGAATGTGGAAAAATAACCAGAACTCTAGGAGTGCCCGAAATTTGATATGCTTGCGTATGCGCCTGAGAAGAGCATTTTTACGCTCCAAGACCGAGATCAAATCGAGAATGGGCCCGTGGTCTTTATTGTCAACCTTGCGGAGTTCGGTCCGAAAAAATATAAGGGCGGCATTGGTCGGACATCTTTTATCTCGACCAGAAAGGCGTTTGAAAATCCCGCCGCCCAGTTTTGTTTTGATAGCGGATTTTCGGATCATATCAATATATTTATCACCCAGTGGTTGCGCCGTTTCGCGGAGTAATCTGTCGAGGTTGGCAATTTCGTCAAGCATATCCGCTTGGCCCATTTCGCCTCTATTCTCGCTCATATTTCTTGGGACAGTTGCGTAAAAATAAATGCCAAATAACCCAGAAGCGATTACGCCCATCATGAGGGCGTAGGCGAGGGTGTGCAAATTCCAACCAAATTGAAACCCAGTATGTAATGTGGCGACAATGATCAGGGACATGCCGAGATAAATATGGGCTGATGTCCAGCCTTTCAAACTCCAATGCCCTTGGGAAATCCACCGTTTTCGCATGCCAAGTAAGGTTAGCCATAAAATTAGTAGAGCGGCAATCGTTCCCAGCGTATAGCCGTACCATGTCCCGCCATTTCTGCTGGGCTCAAAATCAGCCCAGACATAGCCAGCAATGCTGAGAATGCAGAGCAAGAGGGACAGCTTTAAAAACTGGCAATTTTTGTGGGCAAGGAAGCTTGTATGCTCCGCCACTTGGTTGCGTTTTTTTGCCATTATCC
>JAESQI010000096.1 GCA_016765255.1 Robiginitomaculum sp.
ATGCGTGAGGCGTTGACGACTGTCCAGCCACACCTCTTCATTTCGGCGTTTAAAGTGTCGATTAAATCAATACCGTGCTCAACATGGTCACTATAGCCTTGCCATCCAACACTGGCGAGGGAGAGGAAAAGGCGAAGCCCAATAAATCGCCGCGACCACATCATCGAGTTGACATATAGATCAACATCCTCGTCATTGGACGGCATATAGCTGGTGCTGACCCTAAAGGTTTCGGGCAAAATTTCAGGGCGCGAGGTGAGATACATGCCTGCACCCATAGTGGTCGCGAACCATTTATGGGCGTCGATTGTGATGGAGTCAGCTAGGCCAATACCGCAAAGGACACCCCGTTCTCTTTGTGAAGCAATCAGTGCCCCGCCCCACGCCGCGTCAACATGAAACCACATATTATGGGCCTTTGCGATGTCTGCGCAGGCGTTGAGCGGGTCAACCATACCTGCATTTGTGGTGCCAGCCGTGGCGGCAATCATGATCGGGATATTGCCAGATGTTTTGTCTTGGGAAATGGTTTTGTCCAAGGCTTGCGCGTCCATTCGTCCCTGCCCATCTGTTGGCACAAGGCAAACGGCTTGCCGACCAATGCCGTTCTGGTGCGCGATTTTTATCCAAGCAAGATGGCTCTCGGCAGATACATAAATGCGGGGTTGGCCAGTAAACCCTCTGGCGCCTGTTTGCGCGTAATTGGGTTCATGGGCGGTGAGGGCACAAAGAACTGCGGTCGCATTGGCCTCTGAACCACCACTGGTGAAATGACCGCCAAAAGAATTTTCAAATCCAACCCGCTGACAAATTTGGCCGATAACGTGACTTTCGATTTCAACCGCGACAGGCGCATGTGACCAAACGCAAATTTGCGGGTTGAGGGCGCTGGCAATTCTATCTGCAGCTTCTGCTGGATAGCTTGGGGCAGGATTGAACAATCCAAAATATTTTGGGTTGGTCATTTGCACCGCCCCATTTTCCATATGTTTAATTGTCAATTGCAAGAGTGTATCTAAGTCCTGAGTTTGATCAAAATCCATTGATTTTAGATCAGCCAAAAATTCACCTAAGTCATCTGTGGGCGTGACATTTGCCCTTGAAATACGTTTAAGACTATCATCAATATATATGTCGAGTTTAGCGTTCAGGTCTTTGCGTTTCTGCGGGCTCGGGAAAAGAATGTGGTGTGTCATATGATCTCCATTTCGCAAACCTAATGATAAGCTCTTTTATATGCCACCTGCATATTGTCATTATGACAGGAAAATTGTCGCTTGGCGAAAGTAAGGCCTTAGCGTAGTAAGTGCTCATGCATGATTTGGACGCAAAAGATAAATTACTGTTGGCGGCTTTGAAACGGAATTCGCGTGCCAGCATTGTATCACTAGCGCGGGACATAGATTTATCAAGGAGCGCAACCCATGACAGGATGCTGCGCCTTGAAGAAAGTGGGATATTGCAAGCCTATACCATTCAAATCAATGCCCCCAACTTATTTAACACGCTTGCCATATTTATGGTCAGGTTCAAACATGGCTATGATAATATTTTAACAGCGAAAAAAGTGTCGAAATTCCTAGGTGTGACTTCCACCTATTGCCTATCCGGCGATGTTGATCTGCTCGTTCACGTCGAGTGTAGTGACACGCAGGCTATGGTAGATTTACGAGAAAGTATTTCAGCTCTTTCTGAGGTGAATGCTATTCGTACCTATAGCGTGCTTGCAAAAAGCGGTGCGTAGATTAAGCGCCAGCCATAACCTTTTAAGACATAGCCCCTTAAGACATGACCTCTTTAGACATTGCCTCTTTGAAAGAAATCAACCGTCCTTTTTGTTCACACCAAAGTTGTAGACGCACACATTTAAAGCTTTCCCATAATGTCAGGCGTTTCATATTGGCGAGAGCCGCATGGTCTTTAAGAACCTTTTTTAACCTGTAAAAAGGGATGCGCGAATTTAAGTGATGCACATGATGGATGCCTATATATCCAGTGAGCCAGGGCAAAAACCAAGGCAAGTCATAATAGGATGAGCCGTAAAGGGCGGCTTCTTGCATTTGCCAATTCTCGTCCTTACTCCAGACTGTGTGTTCAAATTGATGTTGAACATAAAACATCCACACACCTATGATGGCGGCGGCGATGGCGATAGGAAAATAAATCATTGCAAATGGGATAAAGCCGATGAAATAAATCAAGATAGCTGCGCCGATGAACATACTTAAACTCGTACCAAGTGAACTTACCCAATATTTGAGCCCAGATTTCATAAAGCCAATGGGTAGACGGTAGTGGAGCATGAAAATAAATATAGGGCCAATGACAAAAAGTACGAGCGGATGGCGGTATAAGCGGTAAGCAAAGCGCCCCTTGGGGCCCCGGGCCAAATATTCTTCCACCGTAATGGTCATGATATCGCCAACGCCGCGTTTATCAAGATTGCCAGAGGAAGAGTGGTGGATTAAATGGGCCTGTCGCCAAAGCGTATAGGGGGTGAGGGTGAGAACTCCGATTAAGCGCCCAACCCAATTATTAAGGGATTTATTTTTAAAAAATGCGCCGTGGCCACAATCATGTTGAATAATAAACAGGCGAACAAGAAATGTGGATGCAATCAGACAAATGACGAGACTGAGTAGGTAGCTAATCTTTAAGGATTGGTAGGCGGCAATCCACAAGGCAATAAATGGCAAAAGAGTGACGCCAAGTTCAAAGAAGCTGCGCCGAATACCAGGAGTGCGGTAGACTTGTAGCACTTTCATCCAGTCCCGCGCCGAAGGGACTTTTTTGTCTTGAGTTGTATTTTCCATAAAAGCGTATGTCCCAAAATGAATCATCTCTATGTTTAACGGCATGACAATATCATGCAAGCCCACACTGCATAATTATTGTTTAAATTTTGGAAACTTTTTGTTAGATCATTGTGATACGGGTTTTAGGTTTTTGGTATGGATTTGAGGCCAAGCAACAAGGCCGCGATTAAAATGCCTATGCCGCCCAAACGGTCAATCCATTTTGAGGCGTTTGATGCCATCAAGGTTTTCAATCTGGCGGCTGAAAACCCGTAAAAACTTAAGAATACCCCGTCAATAAGAATGTAGAGCGCGCTTAAGGCTAAAAATTGTGGCCAGAAAGGTGTGTTCCCGTCAATAAATTGCGGGAATAGGGCGGCAAAAAATACCACGGCTTTTGGGTTGGTGGCGGAGGTGATAAATCCCTGTAACCAGAGGGTTTTTAGAGTAGATCGAGACTTATCTCTTTCTTGTGTGCGCGGTTTAAAAGAACCGTATAGCATTTTGAGGCCTAACCAGATGAGGTAGAGTACACCTACAATTTTAATGGCGATAAAGGCTTTGGGCGCCGCCATAATCAGCGCAGATAGGCCAAGCCCAGCGGCCAGCATTTGCAACATATTGGCACTAAGATCACCAAATGCCGTGGCGAGGGAGCGGGAAAAACCGTTGGAGGCCGCATTTGAGAGCATCAATAAATGGCTTGGCCCGGGCGTACTCATCAGAGCTAGAACGGTCAATATATAAGCGAGAAGTATATCAGTTGGCATATATAGTCCCTACGGGGTTTTAAAGTATAGCACAAACAAAACGCCCCCTACAAAATCGGAGGCGAAACATTAAATTATATTTGACAAAACTACTCCATCTTAACAAATCTCTAAATCAGGTGCAGGTCCTAATCTGTCGCGTATTACAACACGTAATATATATAAAAGACACGAGTCAGCTAACTGGTTTCGCCTGTGTGTTTTTTGTGGACTTCAATTGTGGCGTGTTCGACACCAAAATGCTCATGGAGATGAGCTTTTATCGCTTTGGCCGTGGTTTCAATGTCTGCTTCGTTCGTAATATAGGCCTCCAAAGTGACCATGGGTCGTTCTTGGGAAATAGACCAAGCGTGGATATGGTCAACATCGAGGATTTGCGGGAAATGTTTGCGGAGGTCAGCGCTAATAGCGCGGCGGTCAAGGCCTTCGGGTGCACCTTCCAGCAAGATATGCCCAGATTGTTTGACCACATACCAAGCGGAGCGCAGTATCAGGAGTGCTACCAATATAGAGACGATCATATCAACAGGCATCCAACCTGTCAGCAATATGACAATGGCGGCAAATATAGCTGCTGCTGACCCCAATAAATCTCCCATTACATGTATAACTGCGCCGCGAATGTTAAGATTGTCCCGATCGGCGCTCATCAAAATAGCAAAGACAAGCAAATTGACCACCATGCCAAAACTCGCCACCAGCAACATTGGCAGGCCCATAACTTCGATAGGGTCTCCAAAACGTTTAATGGCCTCAATGATAATCCAACCTGCAACCACAAATAGGGTCAGCCCATTTATAAAGGCGGCGAGAATGGCAAATCTGTCAAATCCAAAGGTGCGTTTCCAGTCTGCGGGCCGCCTTGCCATACGAAAACCGAGCCACGCCAGGGAAAGCGCCGCGCAATCGGTCATCATATGACCTGCGTCCGCTATTAAGGCGAGCGAGCCCGATATATAGCCGCCAATCACTTCGACGACCATAAAAATGCCCGTCAAAAGAGCCGCAATCGCCATCCTCTTTTCGTTTTTTGGATCGGCGCTGTGGGAATGGAAATGGTTGTGGTGGCGGCTATCGTGCTTAGCCCCACTAGTCCCAATGCCGCCATGATTATGATTGTGTCCGATTCCCATAAGGGAGACTTAAGCACAGTATAGAAGGTTGTGCAGTAAAAATATGAGGTGGTCACAGATTAGGGTTCGGTTTCTAATTAAATTTTCTATTACTGGTTCATCAAATTAAAGCGAGGGCATGTGCTCTGGCAGAAACCAAGGACAAGATTATGACTAAAGCTAAAACAACGAAAACAGTAAAAACAACTTTCAAAACAACCGACACTCTTCGCAAAGGTTTGCGGGCCTATGTCGGTATGTACGGAGCGGCTTATGAGCGCGCACTTCCCGTTTACCAAAAGGCTGTAAAAAGCTATGACGACTATGCGGTTCGCGGTGAAAAACTTGAAACAGCTGCCAGCGTATATGCCAAAGACGCTACAAAAACAGTGCGAGAATTTGCGACAACACGTTATACTAAACGGAGCGCACAATTACGAGCTATCTTACCAGCGACCGCCAATGACCGGATTGTAGCGTTGGAAACAAACATTGTAAACTTGAGCAAAAAAATCACTACTTTTTCGAAAAATCCTGTGACAAAAGTCACAAAAAAGACTGCTAAAGCGGCTTAAACATATACAATTCCGCTTTAAAAAAGCGCGGCTATTCCCCTATAGGCGCGCTTTTTTTTGTATTTTCACCCGATTTTCTACCCAATGAGGAGAATCCCATAGCCTAAGGATGTTTTTTAGGGCATAAGAATAATAACGGGAGGACATAATGGCAAAACAGATAGAAGATTTGGAGAAGAAAGCAGCCCAATCCACGACTGCTGTCAATGGCATGGTTGGGATGCGTCGAGGTGAGTTGCTCAAATCCTTAGGCGTTCTTGTTGCCCATGCCGCAAGACAGCCTAGGCCACTCGCTAAAAATGTCGCGAGTTACGGCAAAGAACTCTCGAAAATTGTCAAAGGGACATCCGAGCTTGCGCCAGAGCGACGTGATCGGCGTTTCATGGATCCAACTTGGCAGTATAATCCCATATATAAACGCGGTTTGCAATCGTGGCTGGCCATGCGCCAAGGCCTTGAGGGCTGGATTGATGACAGCGGCATTTCAGGTGCTGATAAAGCCCGCTCTCGGTTTGTGCTCGATATACTCATCGATAGTTTTGCGCCGACCAATACATTGTTAGGTAATCCTGCGGCCATGAAGCGGTTTTACGAAACGGGCGGGATGTCCGTGGTAAAAGGCCTCAAAAATGTGTATAAGGATATCACGACCAATGGCGGCATGCCGTCCACGGTTGATAAATCCAAATTTGAAGTTGGTAAAAATGTGGCCGCCTCCAAAGGCAGTGTGGTGTTTAAAAATGAAATGCTGGAAATCATCCAATACAGTCCGACAACCGACAAAGTATACAAAACGCCACTGGTGATTGTTCCCCCTCAAATCAATAAGTTTTACGCCAATGATTTGTCCGCCCACAATAGTGTGATCAAATATTTTGCAGCTCAAGGATACCAAATGTTTGCGGTCAGCTGGCGCAATCCGCAAAGGCAGCATTCTCATTGGGGTTTGGAAAATTATGTGCAATCATTGATCGAAGGTACGGACGCGGTGATGAAAATCACCAAAAGCAAAACATTTAATGTATCTGGGGCGTGCTCTGGCGGGGCCACCTTGTCCCTGTTCTTAAGCGAGCTTGCCGCCCGTGGCGATAAACGCGTCAATGCCTATACACTGATGGTTTGCGTTTTGGATCCAAAAAAATCTGATAG
>JAESQI010000097.1 GCA_016765255.1 Robiginitomaculum sp.
GAAAGCATCCCTTTTTCCGAAACTCGAAATTATGTGCAACGGGTTATGGAAAATATGGAAGTCTACCGCGCCCGCCTCAATAACAATCAAGCCGAGCTAAAACTCGTGCATCACCTCAATAACGGCGCTTTTCAGTAAATTTGGTCGTTTTAGTCATTAGATTGAGTAATTTTTGGCCATTTCCATAACATGATCATCTACATTGCCGCCGCTTAGGATGACGGCGACATTGGAATTAGGGGTAAAGCCGTGGCGGCCTGTGAGCATTGCAGTTAGAGCAGCGCTGCCGCCTGGCTCTAGTGTTACGCCTAACAAATCTTGCACCAACGCCATGGTCAGTAAACATTCTGCGTCGGTTACACGAAAGACTCCACTGAGAGAATGCTTGTTGATGGCAAATGTAATCTGACCTGGCGCTGGTGACATAAGAGCGTCACACAGAGTTGGAGCAGGATTGATATTGGTCTCAATATTTCCAGATTTTAGAGAGCGGTATGTATCATCATATTCCGCAGGTTCCGCGCCGAAAATTTTTGTATTCGGCGAAAGGGCATTCATAGACAGGCTAAGACCCGCACATAATCCACCACCGCCTATTGGGGCAATCGCGCAATCTAAGTTTATGCCTTGCTCTCGACATTGCTCGGCGATTTCTTTCCCGCATGTTCCCTGCCCCGCAATTATATACGGATCATCATAGGCGGGCACGATAATTCTGTTCTCTGATTTCGCAATTTTTGCTGCAATTTTTTCCCTGATTTCCGTTACAGGATCATATTCAATTATGTGTGCGCCGTGGGATAATGTGCCTTGTTTCTTTTTAAGTGGGGCTGTTTTGGGCATGACAATTACGGCGTCAATGCCGAGTTCTTTTGACGCAAGAGCTACACCTTGAGCATGATTACCCGACGAATAGGCGACAACGCCTCGGGCTATATCTTCTGCATTTAAAGCGGAAAGGCGAGAATACGCGCCCCGATATTTAAACGTACCCGTTTTTTGGGCAGTTTCATTTTTTAAAAATAACTTCAAACCAGATATTGCGTCTAATAGGTCATGGCGAAGCAATGGGGTTAGTTTTGCATGTCCTTTTAACCGCTTTGCGGCCAATATTACATCTTGATAGGTTGGAATTTCTAAAACCATACGATAGCCTCTACAAACTTTGGAAAATTTAGTGTAACAATATTGACCTGAATGGCCAAATGTATAAAGCTATATGCAACAAAAGGCATATTGCCAAAAAAATATAACGGGAGACTACTATGCAAGGCTTAATGATGCATCAGCAATTGATGATTAGCGATTTGATTGAACACGCCTCTCTCAATCATGGGGTTAGGGGGATTTTCTCCCGTGAATGTGACGGAAGTGATCACAGCTATAACTGGGCCGATTGTGCAAAACGTGTTAAAAAACTCGCCAATGCCCTGCTTGCGGCTGGGGTAAAACCGGGTGACCGGGTCGCGACTATCGCTTGGAATAATTACCGCCATATTGAAATATATTATGCCGTTTCTGGCATTGGTGCGATTGTGCATACAATCAATCCACGACTTGATCCTAAACAAATCGCTTGGATGGTTGGACATGCGGGGGACAGCTTTATGTTTTTTGACACCACATTCGCTCCCATTGTTCACGGCATTGGCGGATTTTGCCCGAGTGTAAAAAAATGGGTTGCTATGTGCGACACGGATAATGTGCCCAAAGGGGCTACAGAAATTGAATCCTATGAGGGATTTATTGATGACTTTGATGACACGATAGACTGGCCGCGCTTTGATGAAAATACGGCCTGTACCTTGTGCTATACATCTGGAACAACAGGCGACCCCAAAGGTGTTCTTTACTCGCACCGCTCAACCATTTTACATGCGTGGGCAAGTTGCGCCAAAGATGTAGTCGGCGTATCCGCAAGCGATAGTGTTCTGGCCGTTGTTCCGATGTTCCATATCAGCGCGTGGGGGCTGGTTTATTCCTGCGCCATGATGGGCTGTAAACTGGTAATGCCGGGGCCAGGACTGGACGGTAAAAGCTTAACCGACATGATCCGCCAAGAGGAAGTTACCTATATGCTGGGTGTCCCGACCATCTGGATGGGGATATTAAATCATATCCGCGCAGAAGACGGCGACCAAAAACTTCCATCCGTCAAAATGGCGCTTGTGGGCGGCTCTGCCCTGCCCGAAGTTCTGCTACGCGCTTACGACGAAGAGCTAAACATTCCCATGCAACAAGGCTGGGGCATGACCGAAACATCGCCGCTTGGCGTGACAAATTCACCCCTCCCTGGATATGAAGACCTATCTCGGGATGAGCAAGTGGAAAAACAACTACTCGCGGGACGGGCCATTTTTGGTATCGAGCTGCGCATTGTCGATGACGAGGATAATCTCCTGCCTCGCGACGGCGAAACAACAGGGCATCTGCATGCCCGTGGCCCGTGGGTTGCCTCTAGCTATTTCCGAAAAGATGGCCCAGGTGACGATTTTACCGATGATGGTTGGTTCCGTACGGGCGACGTAGCCGCTCTCCACCCTGATGGTTATCTTGAAATTACTGACCGTTCCAAAGACGTGATCAAGTCTGGCGGCGAGTGGATTAGCTCAATCGAAGTCGAGAATGCTGCCATGAACCACCCCGAAGTGGCGATGGCGGCTTGTATCGGCGCCCACCACGAAAAATGGCAAGAACGCCCAATTTTAATCGTGCAACCCATGCCCGGAAAAACTCCTGATAAAGACGAAATCAAGAAATGCATTACGGATAAATGTGCGAAATGGTGGCTCCCCGACGAAATTTTCTTCAAAGACGAACTCCCGATTGGCGCAACAGGCAAAGTGTTGAAAAAAGATTTGTAAGAAGAATATAAGAGTTTTTCTCTAACGGATTAAGATCAAGATTTAATCATAAATGTAGAAATATCGCTGAGGCTTTTCTTGATCAAGGCGTGTTTGGGGATTTTTGCGTCTTTGGCGGGGTAGCCGACTACCATGAGAACGAATGGCTTTTCGGATTTTGGGCGTTCGCAAATATCCGTCAGGAATCCCATGGGTGCGGGGGTATGGGTTAGAGTTCCCAGTCCCGCAGAATGTAAGGCCGTGATCAACATGCCAGTGGCGATACCGACACTCTCAGTGACGTAATAGTTCTTTTTGTCCATGCCAACTTCCACCCCGCCGCGCCTTTGGGCAAATACGACTATCAACCACGGCGCGGTTTCTAAGAAAGGTTTGTCAGGATCAGTGCCAAGTGGCCCGAGCGCGTCGAGCCACTCCTCACTTGCTTTAC
>JAESQI010000098.1 GCA_016765255.1 Robiginitomaculum sp.
GACGTTACCGGGACTGATGATTGGATTAAATCCGTTTTGGGGAAATAATGATGGAGCGATCCGTCTTACCCATATTCGGTCTGGGGCGAGGCACCTCATTAGAAATATGGCCCGTATGCTGCGCTCTGGGCAATCACCATCGTCTTCAAATAAACTCGCACGACACGGCTTTACATCATGGTCGTTAGAGACAGCTACACTTGATTATACTGGCCCTATGGTGCTAGACGGCGAGTTCCTACCACAAACCAATGAGCCCATTACACTCTCTACTAGTCGCCCTCTCACATTTTTGAAATAACATGCAAAACACACGCACCGCTCTCATCAATATTTTAAATGCCGAGCAAGTTGAACCGTCTGGGCCTGCCGCCTCTATGTGCGAAAAAATTAAGGCAAGGCATCAAGGCCGCGTACAGGCTTTGCTCTATTATGGGTCGTCCTTACGGGCGATGAATGACCCCAGTAAAATGCTCGATTTTTACGTCATCATCGATAGCTACTTCAAGACCCATAAAAATCCTATCCGCGCGGTTTTAAATGCGCTCATTCCGCCCGCCGTATATTATTTGGAAAATGAAAATCCAGACGGAAGCCTTTCAACCTGTAAATATTCAGTTATGTCATTGACGGCTTTCGAGCGCCGAACAACAAAAAAAGCTTTTCTTTCCACGACTTGGGGCCGGTTTTCTCAACCATGTGTGCTCTTATTTCCCAAAGATAAAACCATTCATTCGCGCATACAAAATGCACGTGTAAATGCGATCCTACATATGACGTCACTGACCCAACCACTTGTGACAACGCCGATATCTGCCGTACATTTTTGGGCAAAGGGGTTTTTACAAAGCTATAGAACTGAGCTGCGGCCAGAGAGTTCTGACAGTCGATCCCAAGAGATTGTCGCCCGCTACCAAGACAGATATGACAAAATTATGAACATACTTTACGGGCCAGCGAACGCGCAAGGGGAGTATAGTTTCCCGCAAAGTTCACGCCTAAAAGCGGTAGCCTGCAAATGGGGGTGGGGTTTGCGGCGTGTCCTTGGCAAACCGATGAACGCCGTTCGTGTTCTCAATAGTGCGTTCACATTTAGTGGTGGGATAGATTATGTTTTGCACAAAGTGAAATCCCATTCAGGCGTTACTCTCGAAATTAGCGAGGGACAACGCCGTCACCCAGTTTTATGGTCGCCAGTGCTGGCTTGGAAATTGTATCAACGCGGCGCGTTTAAATAATTAAGAGATTACTGCGCGGCTAATGCGTCTTGAGCTCGCGCCATAACCAGTTCACTTTCTTGTCTCAGTTGCGCAAACCCTGACAAAATAAGATCAATGTCCTCAATAGTGTGGGCCGCAGACAAGCTGATACGGAGCAGAGAGCTCGATTGCGGCGTACCTGGCGGAATGGCCAAATTGACATAAATACCCTTTTCCATGAGCCAATTCCACTCACTTGCCGCGATCATTTCATTGGGTCGGCGTATGGCAATGATTGGGCTTGGCGGGGCGCAAAGATCAAACCCAAGGGCAGTAAGGCCTGCGTGAAGTTGCTCGGCCCGTGCTTGTAAATTTTCTCTAAGTTCTGGTTTATCCGCGATTTTATCCAAAGCTGCCCGCGCTGCAGCCACATTGGACGGTGTTGGGGAGGCGGTAAACATATAGGCGCGCATGGCTTTTCGGGTGATTTCAAAATCTTTATGGCGCGACAAACAAAACCCGCCAATGGAGGCAAGGCTTTTTGAAAATGTACCACTAATGAAATCAACGCGGTCAAGCACCCCCTCTTCTTCGGCCAAACCGCACCCCGTTGGGCCATAAATACCGAAAGAATGAGCCTCATCAATATATAGAAATGCCCCGTGACGCTCGCAAACTTCGACAAACTCTTTGATCGGGGCTTTATCGCCAAACATGGAATACATGCCCTCTATCACGACCAAAGCAATCCCGCCTTCAATCTCACCTTGCCGTATCAGGCGTTTTTCCAGATCCGCTGGAGAATTATGACGAAACCGTATGGTTGGGGCGGCGCTTAAGCGGCATCCATCTATGATACACGCTTGACTATCGGCATCTATGAACAAAACATCTTTTGGCCCGGCCAGTGTCGAAATCGCAGCTAGATTTGTCTGATACCCAGTTGAAAACACAATGGCACTTTCCATGCCAGAATGCTTGGCCAAAGCATTTTCCAAATCAACATGCTCATCGTAAGAGCCATTAGCGATACGTGAACCAGTTGTACCTGTGCCGTGTTTTCGGGTGGCTTTTATAGAGGCGTCAATGCAATCTTGATCAAATGTCAGTCCAAGATAATTATTGGTTCCCGCCAAAATAATCTCTTTATTGCCGATAAGGCCTCGTGTTGCGTTTAAAATCCTGTCAAATTTAACACCGAATGGGTCAACACCTAGCTTTTCTACCAAATCAACACGAGATTTGAGCGTAGAAAATTTATCGAATATGCCCATTATTTGACCTTAAGACTGGGCTGTTAATTGAATAACAGCATTGACAAGTTCTCCAACCGTTTTGATATCGGATACCATTTCCATAGGTATAGAAATATCGTAAAAATCTTCAAGTCCCATGATCAGATCAAATACAGCTGTTGAATCGACTTCGAGGTCTGTCATGATCCCACTATGGTTAAGTATCTCCTTACCCTTGGGATTATAAGGGACGAGAAGCTCGCAAATTTTATTAAATACATCTGAGTGTTTGATATCAGACACCTGCTGGGCGATAGATGGAGACATTTAGGACAAATCCTCTAATAGTGTGGCCTTCAATATGGACTGCAAACTCGTATCTGTTTGATATTTTGCACTCACGCTCCAGTCCTCATAGAGAAATTCCTGCAATTTGCCTAGCGTTAAATGCCCCTTGCCCAGTACACGTTTTGTTACACTTGTACCACTGGCCACCATGTACAATAAAGACACGGGCAATGGGATAGGCCTAACGGGTTTACCAACTGCCTTAGCGCACTCACTTGCAAATTCTGGCCACGTCAGGCTGGCCCGAGTTGCAACGGAAACGGTTTTTCCGTCATGTTCGCCTTGCAGGCATGGCCCGATTAAAAACCTCGCCAGATCATCAACATATGCGATGCCAATTTTTCGGTCTCGCCAATTTTTACCGCCAGGGCAAGGGAGATAGCCTTTTAAAATGAACGCGTAAAAAGGAGCAGTCGCCTTATCTCCCGCGCCAATAACGGCAGGGGCGCGCACGCAGACCCCTTTCATTTTCCCCAGTTTTCGAGAAAACCGACCCTCGCCCCCCCGTTTAGACGCTGCGTAATCTGATAATTTGGGTTTTCGGGCGGTGATTGACGAAAGATAGACAAACCGTTTGACGTTTTGCTCATTGGCAATACGTGCCAGATCACCCACAGCGGTAGAATTGATACGGAAATAATCGTCCTTCGTCCGCGCTGTCACCAAGCCTGCCATGTGAATGACCATATCAGCCCCCAGTGTCAGGGCTGCAAGGCTAGATGTGTCTTCCAGCGAGCCTTCAACCCAGTTGAGATTTTTTGATTGTAGCAAATTCGAATTCGATTTTGAGCGTACCAACGCTTTAACGCAGTAATTTTGATCCAAAAGCATTTGCAAGACCCGGCCGCCGACAAATCCAGTAGCTCCCGTCAAAGCAATAAGAGGCAATTGTGACTTAGGCTTAGATTTCACTGCTTTTTTTCAATAACCGCAATTGTGTCGTCGGCTTGTAAATCAATCACATTGCCTGCAAGGAATTTTTCCCGCACTCGCGCACGACTTAATTTACCAGACGAGGTGATAATCATTGTAGAACGCGGCACTAGGATCAATTTCACAGGCGCGCCGATTTCCAAACGGATTGCCGAGCTGACACCCGTATGAATTTCTCCAAGCAATTGCTGGTCACGTGTTCGGCACTCTAGCAGTAAGATAATATCTTTTTCGTCCCCGCTGCCCATCGAAAATGAACACGCCCGCCCGCACCGACTAGGGGCAGCCGCTTGCGCCGCCCATTCAATATCTTGTGGCCAAATATTGCGGCCATGCCATAGGATGAGGTCTTTAAACCGACCCGTTACGACCAATTGATCACCGAGCCAATAGCCAAGATCACCCGTATCCAACCAATTATCATCGGTAAATGCGGCTTGTGTGGCGAGTGCATTGCGGAAATATCCAGGCGTAATACTTGGCCCTTTTAAGCACACACGACCAACACGACGCCGGCCCATTATTTCTCCGTCCATACTGCGAATTTCGAGTTTATGATCTGGAATGACTTTCCCACACGCTATAAATGTACGCTTATTCTCATCGGCTGTCAGTTCAGATGCAGGTATGGCCTCACCCGTGCGCTCATAACGTTCCATGTCAATTGTGTCGCACAGCAAACCTTGCCCTTCGGGCGCAAATGTCGCAGCCAAAGTGGTCTCTGCCAGCCCGTAACTCGGCGTGAAAACACTGTCTTTAAATCCAAATGGCTCAAAAAGCTCAGTAAATGCTTTTAAAGGCTCAGGCTGTACCATATCACCGCCAATTCCCGCACGGCGCCAGCTTGAAATATCCAGTTCTCGGTCATTACGCCACCTACGAACACAAAGTTCATAGCCAAATGTAGGGCTGAAGGACAATGTACCTTTATTGTCTTGGATAAGTTGGAGCCAAGTTATCGGGCGGCGCGTGAAGTCTGACGGATCAAGAAAGTCCACGGTCATTTGCGCCATCATTGGGGTGATCATAAACCCGATCAAACCCATATCATGGTAAAGCGGCAACCAAGATACGCCTCGGTCAGATGGGACGATACCCAGACCAGCTGAACTAATAATAGCTTTGCAATTGGCAACAACCGTTGCTTGCGTCCCAATGACACCTTTTGGTGAACTGGAACTGCCCGAAGAATATTGTATATAACAAAGATCGCGAGGGCTATGAGGACGCAAATCGTCATGACGGGGTAAATCTCCGACGCTTTCAAAACTAATGACAGGAATGTCATGGTCATTGAGAGCCGAGCTCATGATGTTTTCCATGCTGGCAGGGGTGAGCATTGCACTAAAATCACCTGTATCCGCCATGCGCTGTAATTGACGTTCATAACTGCCGCGCCCGCCCAAAGTAACAGGTAGCGGCACGGGTGCTGGAACAAGCCCAGCATATTGGCACGCAAAAAACAAAATAGCAAAGTCTGGACTGGTGACAGCCGCAATACCAACACGGTCGCCTTTATCACATATTCCAACCAGATGATGGGCCATCTCAACGGCCTGATCTCGAAGGTCTGTGTAGCTTAAACTTGACTTAAGATCGCCACGGCTAGAATAAAAATTAAATCCTGTTTTGCAGGTCGCAGCATATTCGAGCGCGTCAATCAATGTTGTAAAATCGCCAGACACCATTGGTTGGCCACGATCCGTACTTGTCGGTAGATTCATAAATATCCCCAAAGCAACACAAAAATGCTACATTTAGCCCTTAATACCTAATAATAAATAAAAGTAAAGCGTGTGAGTATCAACCACTTAACTCTCGAAGTTGCGCGTTCATTATCGCAAATTTAGCCAATGTCCAGCCCCCAGACGCACTAACCTTGGTAAATGTATCTTCATAACTTTCAACACTATGAGATTTATGTGTAACAAATTGTGCGATAACTTTATCAGTTTTTGTTGTGTCTGAACCGCCATTTTCAATATGCAAGCGCGCAGCAGCGAGTGCAAGTGTAGCTTGAGCTGCATAGAAATCCTCGTCTATTCTGCGTTGAGCCAGTCCCTCCCAATGAGTATTGGGGATAGTTTTCATCGACATTGACCGCAAGCGGTCGATTTTAAATCGACCGCCAATGTCGTAAAACAATTCCGCAGATCTTTTTATTGGCCAACCCGTTTTATCCGTAAGAGCCACCACATCAAAGCCCGACGCAGAAGACCGCAATAGGGCCACATCTTGCGCGAGACTTTGCGGGATACCAGAGCGGATAAACCTCCCAATTCGCGCCGCCACGCGGCGTTTATCATAGGTCGACAATACGTCAATCCAACTTTCATCGACATTTTTCAATCCTTCTGTACGCATTGCAATTCGCTCAGCAATTGGGGCGTTTTCCCCCCTGCGCACGAGCCAGCCAATCACTCTTTGTAAGACGATTGATATTTCTTCATGCAGGCTTAATTGAGCCTTCGCATTGATCTTATTGTCGAGCGCATCAATCGCCGTTCGAATATTGCCAATTTGCAAAACGTCATAAGCAACACTAAATGCCTTGCCAATATCGCCAACCCCCGCATTGGTTTGTTCTGCCACGCGGGACATAAAAAGAGGCCCGCCAACGTCAACAATTTGGTTACATAGACGCGAAACAATTATTTCTCTCCGTAATCTATGGCGTTTCAAAGCTTTGCCAAATCCTTGCACTGCTTTGGGGAAATAATTTACCAAGGATTGCGCGTAATACGGATCATCCGCTATGTCTGTCTCCATAAGGTCATCAAACAATTTAATCTTGGCATATGCATTTAAAACGGCGATTTCAGGGCGGCATAATTGCCCATCATTCTTGCCAATAATTTGCATCTCGGCAACACTTGGCAAGCCTTCCACAACCCGGTCTAACCGCCCTTCTTTTTCAAGCTCTTCCATAAACCGAGAATAAGCATGGTGATCGTCTTTGGCGCCCTTTTCAGCCATAGATAAAGCGCCCGTTTGATCATAATTATGTTGCAATACCAATTTGGAAACATCTTCGGTCATACCGGCCAATAATTTCACCCTATTGTCAGGTTTTAATTCGCCGCTTTCTATAGCCGCACTCAACAATATTTTAATATTGACTTCGTTATCTGAACAATCAACACCCGCAGAATTATCTATGGC
>JAESQI010000099.1 GCA_016765255.1 Robiginitomaculum sp.
ATCAGGGCGTTGTAATATTAGGTTTGATGTGAGCCCTGAAGGACAGCCTTTTAATATTGTCGCAGTATATTGTTCACATTCGGTTTTTAAGCGTCCAACCATCAAATCTGTTCAAAAATGGAAGTATCAACCAAAAATAGTTAATGGCCTACCTGTTTCACGCTCGGGTGTAGAAACGTCAATAAAGTTTAGGATACTTGATGATCGCGGTAGAGAGATTCCAGAATAAATAGTTCAATAGAGACTAAGCTGGTAATAATACGAATAAGTAATTTAAAATGGTTGTGAGAAAATCAATGAAAATAGTAAAAAATTCAAGACACAGTTTAAAACGGCTTTTAGTATCTAGTATGCTTGCTCTCACGGTTAGTTCAGGCATGTCCGTTATCGTGATGGAACGCGCCTATGCACAGGAAAAAGATAAGCCAGAGGAGGGGCGACAATTTAGCTCAAAAACAGGGCAAATTGTTTTAACTGCGCAAGAATTTATGACCGCAGATCAGTATTCTGCTGCGGTTCCAGAATTGAACAAAGCTTTGGCTTTGCCCGAGATCAACCCGTATGAGCGCGGTGTTATCAATCAACTTCTGGGAAGTTGTTATTACGAACTAAACCAATATAATGCGTCTATAAACGCGTTTGAAGCGGCCATTAGTTCAGGTGGACTTTTGCCGGACGCGGCCTCGGCTCTTAGAGTGAATATAGCCCAGTTGTTAATTGCGAATGATCAACCAGCTCGCGGCGCACAAATGCTTGAAGACTGGAACCGTAATGGGGGGCAGTTAAAACCTCAATATGTAGCAATGCTTTGGCAAGCTTGGTCGCAGGCCGAGCAATATGGACGCGCCCTGCCTTGGGCGGAACGTTGGTTTAATACGGCGAGTCCAAAAGAGCGCAAACATTATGATTTGCTAAATTTCATGTATAATAATCTGGGCATGCCTGCAAAACAAGCAGATATCGTCAAGCAAATGATTAACCGCTGGCCAGAAGAAAATCAATTGTGGGCGGCATGGGCGTCTATGTTGGCGAATGGCGGGCGCGAAAAAGAGGCGTTTGAAGTGAGTAAAATGCTTTATCTCGGCGGTGCATATACAAGTGAGCAAGAGCTAACAAAGGTTGTGCAATATTACAGTTACTACGATATGCCTTATCAGGCGGCACAAATTTTGGAACGAGAAATGAATGCGGGTCGTATTCAGAAATCCTCGGATAAATTGGTTGAACTTTCTAATCTCTTACGCCAATCTCGAGAATATAAGCGCGCTATTCCAGTTTTGGAACAAGCTGCTGCGGCCTCAGGAACTGCAAAACTTTACGCCGATCTGGGGGAAGCTCTCTTTAACGAAGGGCAATGTTTGAAAGCCGAAGGGGCGTTTAAAAAAGCAATGGGGCTTGGGTTTGATCAAGGTAAAGCTTGGGTGCTGATTGCGAATTGTCGTTATGATAGTGCAGCAAAAGAGGCTCGAATTAAATGTAACATGAGTAAGGAGCAAAAACAGTCTGCTCTGTGGACAAGTAAGCGTGTTGGGGCCGTAGAGGCATTTGACAACGTGCCTATTTCTTCAAGTGAAGCTGGAAATGCTCGTAAATGGAAGCGGTTTATTCGGGCAGAATCAAAAGCCGTAGAAGACCGGTGCGAGTTTGAACGAACCGTAAAAATTGAACGCTGTAATATTGGGATTAGGCAAGCTTATTCCAATATGGTGTTCGCAGGAAAATTCGTTTTGGATGACCAATCTTGTATGGTATATAAAGATGCTTATGACGCCAAATATAGAAGAAGAGTAAGCGAAGACGAATAAATTTGCTAGATATTGAATAAAAACCCAGCTTTTAGCTGGGTTTTTTTATGGTGTAACGAGAAGCAACACAGCCAGTTCCTAAAATTCTAATCCTGCGACTTTTATAGCGAAGGCATATTCAAACGTCACTTCTTTGAGGGAGGCGTAGCGGCCCGCATCGCCTTGGTGGCCTGCGTCCATATTTGTTTTAAACAGTATAGGGGCGCTACCTTGTTGGTGGTCTCTTAATTTGGCGGCCCATTTTGCTGGCTCCCAATAGGTAACGCGGGGGTCTGTTAACCCTGCCGTGATCAGGATTGGCGGGTAGTTTTGAAAGGCAACATTGTCATATGGTGAATAGGCTGCGATTTGGTCATACTCGGTTTTGGAGGTTAGCGGATTTCCCCATTCGGGCCATTCGGGCGGGGTGAGGGGCAGGCTTTCATCACTCATCGTGTTGAGAACATCAACAAAGGGAACAGCGGCGATTGCCCCACCAAAGAGGTGCGGTGCTTGATTGAGGGTCGCCCCCACCAATAGACCGCCAGCAGAACCACCGTGAGAAATAATATTCCCAGCCTTCGTGTGATTTAGCGAAATTAAACCATTTGCCACATCAATGAAATCATCAAATGTGGATTGCTTGTTTTCAAGTTTCCCTTTGGTATACCAATCATATCCCTTCGCCATCCCGCCTCTAATATGGGCAATGGCGTAGACGAAGCCTCTATCCACCAATGAGAGAATATTACTCCGAAATCCAGCAGAAATCGTAATGCCGTAAGATCCATATCCGTAGAGCAAGCAAGGAGCTTGCCCATTTTTTTCATGACCCTTTCTGGTAATTAATGTCACAGGAATGCTCTCTCCGTCGCGTGCCTTTACTGATATGCGTTGGGCGATATAATCGTTTGGATTATGCCCAGAGGGTATTTGCGTTGTTTTTCGCAAAATACGCTCTTGGGTTTTCATATTATAGTCAAAAATTTGAGCAGGTGTCGTGGGGGACGAGTAACTAAACCGCAGCCAATTAGTGTTAAATTCATAACCGCCCATTAGGCCCAATGCGTAAACATCCTCGTCAAACTCGATCATATGTTCACTATGTGTAGACAGATCATGAATGACGATACGGGGGAGAGCATTGACCCGTTCAAGCCGAACGAGATGTCCTTGATAAGTCTCCATTCCGAGGATTAGTGTTCCAGATTTGTGGGCAATAAAATCTTGCCAATGTTGAGATTGCGGCTGGTCTTGCTGTGTTTTCATAATCTTGAAATCGGTCGCACCTTGTGCATTGGTCAAGATATAAAAATAATTTGCGTGGTCATGAAATGTGTATTCGCGCAGGGCCTGCCTTGGCTCC
>JAESQI010000100.1 GCA_016765255.1 Robiginitomaculum sp.
AAAAAATACCATCCATTTGGCGATAGCCGTTTGGTCGTGGGGCGATTATTTTGTCGACAAAATGAAAGGTATTCGGTTATGTATGGCGCAGTGGAAACGCCCTGCACCAGATACAATTCCGTGCAAAGCAAAGGGAGCTGGGCTGTATATGATCTGTACAATGGCCAAACATACCGCGTCTGATAAAGGTTTTGATGACGCGCTTATGTTGGATTACAAAGGCCGCATCGCCGAATGTACGGGCGCGCATATCTTCTTTATTCGCGACGGGGAACTCCATACGCCGACCAATGATATTTTGCTCGACGGCATAACGAGGAAGACGGTTTTGGCGCTTGCAAAGCATCGCGGTCTTAAAGTCCATGCCCGCGATATTTATCCTGAAGAACTCCCGAGTTTTTCAGAAGTGTTTATTGTTGGTACTGCGGCTGAAATCACGCCCGTGCGCTCGATTGAGAAATTGAAATACACACCGGGCACAATCAGCGAAAATATGGTCGAAGATTATGACCGCCTTGTGCACCGCAAACTCAAGCTTTAGCGAAAAGTTTCGCGGATATAATGCAGGCCCGTATAAAGGGACAAGCAAGCGGCAAGCCACAAAAACCCAAACCCTATATGTGTCATAAGGGCAGATGTGTGTGCGTTGGTGTGAACAGCCAAGCCGACTAATAGTAGGGTTATCGCTAACATTTCTGTTGCTGTCTTCCATTTGGCCAACTTAGTGGGCGAGAGGATAATGTCTGCATTGGCCGCGTGTTCTCGCGTGCCGCTGATAAAAATATCGCGAAATATAATGGCGATTGACGGAACCAGTATAATCCAGCTCCCTCCAAATTTGATCATAAAGGCCATGAGACAGCCCGCCACCAATAACTTATCTGCTATGGGATCGAGCATGCGCCCAAAATCCGAAACCAGCTTCCATTTTCTTGCCAGATATCCATCGAGAAAATCGGTGATGGCGCAATAGATAAAGATGCTGAGTGCAATCATATTAGGCGGTGGTTCTGCGCTCAAAATTCCCCAAATCAACAGAGGGATTAACGCAATTCGGCTGAGGGTCAGGGCGTTTGGAAGCCAATACAGTGAATGTCGAGGCGAGGATATTTGCATGACTAGGCTTTAGTTTCGTCAGGTGTCTGCATTTTCGCCGTCATAAATTTAAAGGCTGTGATCACCGCGAGGATGGCCGCAATCCAAAGGATAACAAGCCCGATATTCCACACAATTGGCGAGGCGTTGTCATAGACTTTGAGGGCGCTCTCTGCCGTATCGCCAGCCCGCAGGCCATCTATGAAATTGGACAGCCAAGGCGAGGCGACCAATATGCAAGTGGCGAGCATAGCCAGAGCGCTTTTAATATCGCCTAGACGGGTTTCTAAAAACCCGTATTTTGAAAACTCAGACCCCTTAACCAAGGCTAGAAATATATCGCGGCCAATTATGGTAAAGGCGGGAACTGCAAAACTCCAATGCAATAGTCCCGCTTTATAAGTCACCCATAGCAGAGCCAGCAATGTGCCGCCAACTAGAACGGAATCGGCCATATCATCAAACCAGCCAAGTAGACGCCCGTTTTTTTTGAGGCTGCCCCCAATTTTGTCGTCCAATAGATCGGTAAGGGCGGCAATGGCAAATAAGAATGAAGCCAGCAAAACCAGTGCGAGATCAAGCGAGACAAACCCCATTGGATCATCTTCCTGCCCAGACCACGCCCTGATAATAATAAACATGATGAGCGGGGTTAACAGAACGCGCACGAGGGTGAGACCATCTGCCAGCGCGCCGTTTATGTTCTCAATATCATCGTCTTTATTCGTTGAAGTATTCATGGATTTTCTGTGCGAGCATTTTGCTCACCCCCTCTATTTTTGTCAGGTCTTCACTCGAGGCCTGAGAAACAGCTTTTGCAGAGCCGAAATACGCAAGCAGTGCTTTTTTTCGACCTGGCCCAATACCGTCAATAGCATCAAGTGGGTTGGTATGCATCGGTTTTTTGCGTTTGGCGCGGTGGGTTCCAATGGCAAAGCGGTGGGCTTCGTCGCGCAAACGTTGTAGATAATAAAGAACAGGCGTGCGGGGGGGTAGAGTAAATTCAGGTCGCCCATTCATATGAAAACTTTCCCGGCCTGCATTTCTGTCGGGCCCTTTGGCAATGGCTACCAAAACTGTGCGCTCTAATACACCCAATTCGCCCAATATTTCGGTGACGGCGCTTAATTGTCCCTTGCCGCCGTCAATCAATACGAGGTCTGGCCATATAAGGTTCTCGTCTTTCATCAAGCGCGAGAACCGTCTGCGCATGACTTCGCGCATCATTGCGTAATCATCTCCGGGTTTTGTCTCCATATCTTTAATGTTAAAGGTGCGGTATTCGCGTTTTAAAAACCCTTCAGCGCCAGCGACAATAAATGCCCCCACAGAATTTGTGCCTTGAATATGGCTATTGTCATAGACTTCGATACGCTCAGGCGGATCGCTCAAATCAAAAACATCGACAAGCCCTTGCAAGAGTTTTTTCTGGGACGCGGTATCAGCCATTTTGCGGGCCAAGGCTTCGCTCGCATTTTTCTTGGCCATGTCGACAATATTGCGTTTTTCGCCGCGCATGGGTTTAAAAATTTTAAACGATCCGTTTTTACGCTCGGACAAGGCCGTTTCCAAAAGCTCTTTATTGGGCAAAACATAATTGACAAAGACCTGTTTGGGAATGGGTTACCAAGATAGAATTGCGCCAGAAACGCGTCCAGAATATGGGCGGCGTCCGCGTCTTTGCTATGACGGGGGAAATAAGCATGGCTGCCCCAATTTTGCCCAGCGCGAAAGAAAAACACCTGCACACACGCCTGCCCACCTTGCATATGAAGGGCGGCGATATCGGCTTCGGTAAATGTCGTCGGGGTAACGTGAGTTTTTCCAGAGCTGACAAAGGCCATCGCTTGTAACCGGTCACGGATTTCCGCCGCCTGTTCAAAATCTAAATTTTTGGAAGCCTTCGCCATTTGTTTTTGTAATTTGGTGCGTAATATCCCTGATTTCCCAGACAAGAAATCGGATGCTTCTTGGTTGAGTTGTGCGTAGTCCTCTAAGCTAATCTCGCCTGTACAGGGCGCAGCGCAGCGTTTGATTTGGTGCAGCATACAAGGGCGCGTTCGACTGTCATATACACTATCAGAACAGGTGCGCAGACGAAACGCGCGCTGTAACGTATCCAACGTGCGGTTGACCGCAGAGGCCGAGGCAAATGGGCCGTAATACTGCCCCGGTTTTGAGCGCTTACCACGGTGCTTCATCAATTGGGCCGCCATATGGTCGTCGCGCATAAGGATATAAGGAAGGCTTTTATCATCTCTGAGTAAAATATTATAGTGCGGCTTTAAGCGTTTTATCAAACTGGCTTCGAGTAGAAGAGCTTCGGTTTCACTTTTTGTAATCACGAATTCCATGCTGGTTGTTGCCCGGATCATTCGTTTAATCCGCACGGGGTGACGGTCATAACGCGTATAAGCTTGCACTCTTTTTTTGAGGTTTTTTGCCTTCCCCACATAGAGAAGCTTGCCGTGCTCATCAAACATTCGGTAAACCCCAGGTTTGCCAGATAAGGTTTTCACATAAGCATTGATCTTATCTGTACCTGTTAAATCCTGTTTTGGGGGTTCACGCATCGCGGCTTAAATGAATTTCTACACCCGCAAATTCAGCATTTATCAACGCATGGGGTTTGGCTATCCGAACGGTGCAGGCGATTACGCGTTTGTCCGTATCCAGTGCCCAATTTGCAATGCGCGTAGCCAATGTTTCCACGAGCTGAACATGAGCTTCTTGTGCAAATTCTGCGGCTATTTGTGCCACCAAAGCATAATCAAGGGTCTCGGCCAAACGGTCATCATCTGGAGCGGGCATGGCTCCCATATCCAGTTCCACACTGATAATAATCGGTTGTGTGCTTTCGTATTCATGGGGGTGAACACCAATAGAGGCTTGAACTTCTAAATTTTGTACAAATATTTTCGTATTGGAATGATAGGGCATGGTTTAGCCTTTAAAAATGAGATGTTCGCCGCCGTCCACACAGATCATCTGACCCGTTACGGCATGGGCCTCGAGGAGATAGCGCACGGCATGCAAGATTGTATCAGGCGGAGAGCCGGACTTTAAGATTGTCGCGTCAATTTCTGCCTTAAAATCTGCCGCACTTTGATGGGTGTTTTGTAGCGTTGGGCCCGGCCCGATGCCGCAAACCCGAATGTGCGGCGCTAAACTTTGCGCAAGTGTTTGGGTGGCCCAGTACAAAGCAGACTTAGATAGGCTATAGGTAAAATAATCTGGACTTGGCTTTAAAACCCGATGATCAATCATATTGATAATTACGCCCTTTTCGTCTGTTGGCAAAAGGTGTGCGAATTGTTGTGTTAGAGACAGGGGCGCTTTTACATTCACACTCATATGGTGATCATAAAGCGCGGCGTTAAAATTGTGCGCGCTATCAGGACAATAGGTGGACGCATTGTTAATCAAAGCCGTTAGCGGCCTGCCCAAGGCCATGCTTGCCCGCGAAACCAGTGTGTCGAGTTCACTGGGGACATTAAGATTGGCTTGCACGACCACTGCACCGCCTCCTAACTGCGCGGCCAAAGTTTCGGCGCTGTCTTTGGAGCGGTTATAATGGATGGCAATTGCCCACCCGTCTTGAGCAAGGCCAATTGCCAATGCTTTGCCAATGCGCGTAGCGGCTCCTGTTATGAGTACGGATTTCGTCATGTGGTCAGGCTATCACGCCAAAGCTTACCCGCCAAGTTTTATGCACCAAGCGATATTCTAATCGTTGCCGCTATAAACAGCGCATATCCTATGAGGAAGACTATGCCCGTTTTGCGGCTAATCGGTGTGCGCCGAAGGATGAAAAAGGTAAGGGCAACGATTGAAGCGAGCATAACCCATACTTCAAACCCAAGAAAACCTCTTGGAATATGCACTGGCCCCGTTAAGGCGGCAGCGCCCATGACGGCGAAAATGTTAAATACGTTTGACCCCAGTACATTGCCGATGGCCAAATCCGTTTGTCTGCGCCACGCAGCCACAATTACAGTGGCAAGCTCGGGCAGGGATGTACCAATCGCAACAATGGTTAGGCCAATCATGGCTTGGCTCACGCCGAGTGAACTGGCGATTTCTGTCGCGTTATCAACGATGAGGTGGCCACCAAAAGCAAGCCCGACTATGCCAAACAGGATAAAGAAAATTGTTAATCCCATGCTTTGGGGCATGCCTTCCATTTCGTCTACGCTTGCCATATCGTGTAGGGCGGGGTCATCTGATCCCGATTTTGCCAAGCCAAACATCCAGAGTAGGTAGATAATGATCCCGCCAAACAAAATCGCGCCGTGCCAGAAAACCAACGGGCCTGGCATTAACATGAGCACGATGAGTATGATTGTGGCCACAACGGCAATTGCAGAGTTTCGTGCAACGCCAGCCACATTGGTTGGAATAGATATGACCAGAGCGGGAATGCCGAGAACCAGCAATACATTGGCAATATTAGAACCAACTACATTGCCAATGGCAAGTTCACTGGCATCCCTTAGGACGGCTTGGATGCTGACCACTAATTCGGGAGCAGATGTGCCAAAGGCGACAATCGTGAGGCCAATAATAAGTGGAGGGATACCCCATTTACTCGCAAGTGCCGCAGCCCCCCGCACAAGCCAGTCGCCAGCCCATAACAAAAGCATGACGCCTGCGACTAGGAGCAGGAACGGGATTAAGATTTCGGACAAGTGAACTTCCTACCAGAATTTCTTGTATTCAAGAAGATTAAGCCCGCCAAACAGGACTGCCGTTAACACGAATGCAAAAAGAGCGGGATCCATGGTAAAGAGACCAAACACGCGAACGCCTGAAAAAATAAGGTCTGAAAGTGCTAACATTATATGCCTCCAAATAGATTCTCATGCTCTATAGCGCGCCCATACCAAAAGGCCAAGGCTTGTCTCGGGCTTATTTTCAGTTTATCATGTAAATAAT
>JAESQI010000101.1 GCA_016765255.1 Robiginitomaculum sp.
ATCTAGTTCTATGATTAGCTTTTCTTGTTCACAAACAAAATCAGCAATGTATTTTCCAATAGGGACTTGGCGACGAAATTTTAGACCTAAGAAATTACGGTTTCTGACTTCGTGCCAAAACATGTCTTCGGGTTTGGTTTGATCCCGTCTTAGGTTTCGCGCTCGTTTTAGACTATTCACCCCCAAGCACCATAATCTAGGACGATGATTTGACTGAGTAGAAGACGGGTTTACCGCGTCTAAGCACAAGTAGAATTGCTAAATTTCCGTCCTCGGTCGCTGCTTTTATTTTCATTTTAAAGTCTTCTGGATCTGCAATATCCTCTTGGGCGACTTCGATAATGATGTCGTTTTTGCGCAGTTTTCCAGACGCGTCGGATTTAAGATCAACTTTGACCACGCGCACACCAGTCACGCCTTCATCCAACCCGTATTTCTTGCGCGTGACTTCGGTCAAGGCTTCGACGGTAATGCCAAGTGCGCTATCTGAAACCACAAGTTTTTCTAAAGCAGATTTATCTTTACTTACTTTGCGCACTTTTTCCTCTAGGCGCTCAATAACGACCTCAAGAGATTTACGTTTTCGTTTGCGAATATAATTGACTTTCAAGGGCGCATCAATTTTTGCCTCGGCAATGATGCGGGCAAGTTTTGTGCTGTCTTTTAATTTCACGCCGCCCAATGACGTAATCAAATCACCGCGTTTAAGCCCTGCTTTTTCGGCGGGGCTATCTTTGGTAACAGAGCGAACAAGGGCGCCGTGCGGTGTATTTAACTTGTGAGCTTTGGCCATATCGGGGGTGACTTTTTGAACCCTGACACCCAAAAACCCGCGCCGCGTTTCTCCGAATTCCCGAAGTTGGCTAACAACTGAGGACGCCAAATCCGAAGGAATGGAAAAGCTCAAGCCCACACTAAACCCGGTTGGCGAAACAATCGCCGTGTTCACGCCTATCACTTCGCCCTGCATATTAAACAGTGGCCCACCTGAATTGCCTTTATTGATGGCCACATCGGTTTGAATAAAATCATCATAATTGGTCATGGAAATATTGCGGTGGTTCGCGGACACAATCCCCGCCGCCACTGAACTGCTATAGCCAAGCGGGTTGCCGATGGCGATGACCCATTCGCCGACTTGGGCTGAGTCTGGCCCTGCAAAACTTACGAACGGCATATCTTTTCCCGTTTCAATTTTGAGCAGAGCAATATCGGTGGAAGGATCGCGGCCTATCAGTTTGGCGTCATAACTCTCGCCGTTGGGAAAGGCCACTTCAATGGCGTCAGCCCCTTCAATAACGTGGTTATTGGTGACGATATAACCGGATTTATCTATGACAAAACCAGAGCCAAGCGAGCGGGCAATACGGTTTTCATCGCCTCCGCCAAAAAAATCATTGAAACGTTCAAGCGGCGAGCCCTTCTCGTATTTCTGGGCTTTGATCTCGATAATTTGCGCCGTTGATATGTTGACGACGGCAGGGGATAATTTTTTTGCAAGTTCAACAAATCCGCTAGGTGTGCCGTGGTGATCTCCAGTTTCGTGGGCGTATGCAGTCCCGCTTAAAACAAGGGCCGCTCCTAAAGCTAAATTTCGTACATATGTGCAAACCATTTTCATACTTTCTGATACACCCTATTGATGTTCAAGGCCATATTAAATCTTGCTCATGATTGTCACTATTTCGGGATAAAGAGATAGACAATCGCCACCCCAAGGCCAGCAACACAAAGCCCGACCACGCGCAAAACGTGATCGGGCTGAGTTTGCATATCACTCATGGCTTTTTTCATACCGCTTGGAAACAGGGCATAAAGCGCCCCTTCGATGAGCATGCCGCCGCCTATGGCGATGACAAGAACAGATAGCCAGCTCGGCATGATTGCCCTATCTACGCGAACCACCTTTTTGATTATCCAGATAGCTTAGGAAATCACTGTCAGGGGACATAACATAAGTCGTTCCTTTTGACAGACCTTTTTTATAGGCTTCCATAGAGCGGTAAAAAGCGAAAAATTCAGGGTCGAGATTATAGGCTTTGGCATAGGTTGCATTGCGCTCCCCGTCGCCTTCACCTTTAGTGCGCTCGGCTTGTTCGCGGGCATTGGCCACGATGACACGGGCTTGGCGGATGGCATTATTTTCAATGCGCCTTTGTGCTTCTTTACCTTTTTCGCGCAACAACGCCGCCTCTTTATCCCGGTCGGCAATCATACGGTCAGACACAGAGCGGGCTACTTGGGCTGGATAATCGGCCTTTTTAATCCGCACATCCAACACTTGAATGCCGTAACCTTTGTCTTTCGCCGTTTTATTGGCAAGATTTTGAATATCGCTCATCAATTCGGCACGACGGCCAGAAACGATGGTGATCGTGTCGACTTTACCCAACACATCACGCAAAGACGATTCGATCACAGGTTTGAAATTGCGACGAAGACGTTGCTTGGTCTTAGCTGATTTATAATACTGAACCGCGTCCGTAATCCGGTAGCGCACAAAGGCATCAACAAATAAAGGGTTTTGGTTTTTATCCAAAATTTCAACTGGATCAAAATCCAGTTCCAAATTACGGCGATCCAATGTGACAACATTTTCCCACGGCATTTTAAACTTTAGTCCCGCATCAGACGTCTCTTCGTCCCAAGCATTGACAACACGTTTGAATTCACCAAATTGCAAGATCAAAACCTGATCCCATTGTTTTACCGTATAGGTACAAAAATAAGTAGTGGCCAAAACAATGGCCGCGACGACTCCAAGAACAATACCGCGCATTATTTGCCTCCCTTTCTAATCAACTGGTCAAGCGGTAGATAGGGCACAACGCCGCTCCCTGCTCCTTCGTCGAGAATAATTTTATCCGAATTCTGGTAAACTTCTTCCATAGTTTCCAGATACATACGTTGGCGGGTCACCCGAGGCGCCGCTTTATATTCTTTATAAATGGCCCGAAATCTATCCGCGTCACCACGGCTTTCCGCGATCACGGCTTCTTTATAACCGTTGGCTTCTTGAATGAGTTGATCCGCGTCAGCATTTGCGCGCGGGATCAATTCGTTTTCAAGACGGCGCCCAGCCAAAATACTTTGCTCAGCGTCTTGCTTAGCACTCACCACATCAAGGAAGGCTTTCAGAACGTCCTTCGGGGCTTCTGCCGTCGTCAGCTCGACTTTATCAATAGCCACACCTGATTTATATTCGTCGAGCATTTCTTGCATCAAGACTTGTACTTGTGCACCAGCCGTATCTCGGCCAGATGTAATGAAAGTTTCAAGTTCTGTCTTACCAACCACTTCACGCATGGCGCTTTCGGCCACGTCGGAAACAGCACTTGGTACATTTTCAACGTTGAAAACATAATCAGCAGCGTCTTTAACCACCCAGATGACAGCGTAATCAACACGAGCAATATTTTCATCCCCAGTGAGCATCAGGTTTTGTTGGGAACCACCGCCAAAAGTAATGGTACGTTTGGTATCCATGTCGACTTTGCGAATAGTTTCGATGGGGCTCGGGAGTTTAAAATGCAAACCCGGCAATGTGGTTTGTTGATAGCGTCCAAACCGGAGGACTACCGCCTGTTCTTGTTGGTCAACTGTGTAGACACATGACATTAACAGCATGGCAATACCTATACCCGCAATCACGAGGGGCATACCAAGCCCTGGCTTGCCGCCACCGCCCGTTTTGACAGGGCCTTTACCACCGCCAAATTGGGCTTTAAAGCCGCGTATCACATTATCAAGATCAGCTTGAGGTGGTGCTTTACGCCCACCTTTATTCCCACTTGGCTTGCGCCCGCCATTGCCCCAAGGACTATTACCGCGATTACCGCCGCCAGACCCCCCAGAACTTCCCCAAGGACTATTATTATCAGGCATATTCTCTCCGTAAATTGATTTAGTCTATATGTGGCGTTTATGCGCACCAATTTCAAGGGCTAAGGTGACGCAAGATGTGGACATTGGTGGATTATTTCGCCCTTTCCCTCTCTGTCATCTCGTACTTGATGCGGGATCTCTGCATTGGGTGCGGCTTTATATTTTCAAAGACAAAACGAGCAAGGTCTGACGAGATCCCCGATCAAGTCGGGGATGACATTGGATTTAATAGGAAAAACCAACTTACCTGCGCTCATATACCTTTACGGTGAACGGATAATCGTCTTTTGGGGTCTTGGGATAGGTCATCTCCGATTTCAGCACCCAATCACTGGCTGAAATGGCAGGAAAATGCGCATCGCCTTCAATCATGGCGTCGACTTCGGTAATATACATACGGGTAATATAGGGCATTGCATATGCGTATAGTTTAGCTCCGCCAATGAGCATGACTTCGTCAGTGCCGCTTAACCCTGCGAGTTCATACCCTCGCCCGATCATGGTGTGTAAATCATGATAGGTTTCCGCCCCCTTGGCCTTAAAGGATGTATCCCGCGTCAAAACCAAATTAACTCGCCTTGGCAAAGGGAATGGCAAACTCTCCCACGTCACCCGTCCCATGAGAACAGGTTTGCCAAGTGTGGTTTTTTTAAAAAACTGAAGGTCAGATGACAAATGCCAAGGTAGGTTTCCATCTATGCCTATCACCCCGTTGCGAGATTTCGCTACGATGAGGCTAAAATGTGGAGGTGTGGACATATGGATCATTCCTGTTAATGCTTGCCTCATGAGCACGTATAGTAAAAAAGAAAACGGTACAACCAGTCTTCGCTTTGTGAAATATACATTGCTTTACGTTATCTTGATCCCGTTTATCAATTGGTCATTCACGTGGGCACCCATGTGGGAAGTTTTGCCAAATTGGGCCTTTAATCCTGTGACAATTGTCACAGGACTTGTTTTGGTTGTTCGTGATTTTGCGCAGCGTGAAATTGGCCATGAAGTTTTGGTCGCTATGGCGCTTGCCTTGGGCCTTACCGCCCTCGCCGCAGGTCCAGAACTGGCTCTAGCGAGCGGCGGTGCATTTGCAATTTCGGAACTGGTTGACTGGGCCTTGTTCACATTTTCAAAATACAGATTATCCACCCGCGTCTTACTCTCAAGCGCCCTCGCAGCCCCTTTGGACACCACCTTGTTTTTATACGGGGCCAGTTTCATTCGGGAGGGGCAATTAACATTTCCCAACATCGTCATGTCAATTGCAGGCAAAATGCTCGGCGCGTTTGTCATCTGGTGGTTCATCAAACGTCGAGAACAAAACACCACATTTAATGAACCAATAGCCCCCTCAAATAGGAATACATTACAAAGGTAAATTCCCGTGTTTTTTCCATGGATTTTTGAGGTCCTTGTCTTTTAGGAGAGCAAAGGCGCGGCAAACTCGCTTTCGTGTGGAATGGGGCATAATCACCTCATCTATATATCCACGCTCAGCGGCTTTGAATGGGTTGGCAAAGTTTTTCTCGTACTCTGCGGTGTGGGCCGCGATTTTATCTGCGTCGCCTAAATCTTTGCGGTAGAGTATTTCCACAGCACCTTTAGCACCCATGACGGCTATTTGCGCACTGGGCCACGCGTAATTCATATCGCCGCGCAAATGTTTGGGGGCCATAACGTCATAAGCACCGCCGTACGCTTTTCTGGTGATGACAGTGACTTTGGGCACAGTAGCTTCGCCGTAAGCATAGAGTAATTTCGCGCCGTGTTTGATAATGCCGCCGTATTCCTGCGCTGTTCCTGGCAGGAACCCTGGCACGTCTACCAAGGTTAATATCGGAATAGAAAATGCATCGCAAAAGCGCACAAACCGCGCCGCCTTGCGTGAACTGTCACTGTCAAGACACCCCGCTAACACCATTGGCAGATTGGCAACGACTCCAACGGTGGAGCCGTCAAAACGAACAAACCCAGTTAGAATATTCTTGGCAAAATCCTTCTGAATTTCATAAAAATCGCCTTCATCCGCAATTTTGGCAATCAGCTCGTGCATGTCATAAGGCAAATTCGGGTTGTCTGGAACAAGTGTATCGAGACTAGTCTCTTCGCGGTCAACCGTATCAAAAACTTCTCGGACTGGTGGTTTTTCCTTATTTGACAGGGGCAGAAAATCAAACAGACGCCGTATTTCAGCAAGGGCTTCCATATCATTGTCAAATGCACCGTCCGCGACGGATGATTTAGTGGTGTGGGTTTTTGCGCCGCCTAATTCTTCAGCCGTTACGATTTCATTGGTCACAGTTTTAACCACGTCTGGTCCTGTGACAAACATATAGCTGGTATCGCGCACCATAAAAATAAATCGGTAAGGGCGGGCGAATACACGGCCCCGCCAGCGCACGGCCCCATGATTACAGAAATTTGCGGAATGACCCCGCTGGCCAGGACATTGTTTTGAAACACATCTGCATAACCACCTAAAGAGGCGACGCCTTCTTGAATGCGCGCCCCGCCGCTATCATTAAGCCCAATAATAGGCGCGCCGTGTTTAATGGCCATTTCTTGTACTTTACATATTTTTCGTGCATTCGTTTCAGATAGAGACCCACCAAAAACCGTGAAATCTTGAGCAAATACAAATGTTTTGCGTCCGTTTATTGTCCCCCAACCTGTAACCACACCGTCGCCAGGAAAACCCTTATCTTCCATACCAAAATCCGTGCAACGATGGCTGACAAACATGTCAAACTCTTCAAAGCTGTCTTCATCTAGCAAGAGAGAAATGCGCTCACGGGCGGTTAATTTTCCCTTGGCGTGTTGCGTGTCAATCCGCGCTTGCCCGCCGCCAAGGCGAGCCTTTGAGCGCCGTTCTTCAAGTTGTTCTAAAATACTTTTCAAACCATTCCCCTTTGTTGGATAGATATTAGCCATGCATAGAAAAAAGAAAACCCCTTTTTATTCTAATTTTGTCATTCATTCGTGCATGGTCACGCGCCGATTATGATGGTTATAATCAGCTTAAAAACCTTGCGCTTAGGTTCCAAATGCCTAGATTGCAAAATATGAAAATCAAACTATCATATATTATCGCCTTCGCCATTAGTGTCTCGATTTTCATCTGGTTCGCTATTGGGGGTAAAGCTGGCCTTAGCTCAATTAATGATAAAAAAGAGACGACACCAATTGTTCAGACTCAAAAGCCTGACGCTCCAAGTGTAAAAATTGACCGTCTACAGGCTGAATACCATGAAAATTTCATCAAATTACATGGCCGAACGGAAGCCGTGCGAGAAGTTGCTATTAAAGCGGAAACGCGGGGGTTGGTGGTCAAAACCCCGATAGCCGAAGGGCAGAGAATTAAGCGCGGCACTGTTGTTTGCGAACAAGATATTGACGCCAGACAAGCCATGCTTGACCAAGCCAATGCGGTATTACGTTCTCGCGAGCTTGAGTATAACGCCGCTCAAAAACTCGTCGATAAAGGATTTCGCTCGCCAACACAGGCGCTCGGCGCCCTTGCCGCTCTTGACGGCGCAAAGGCAAGTGTCACTCAGGCACAGATCGAGCTTGGCAATGTCATTGTGCGCGCGCCTTTTGACGGTATTTTCGAACAACAAATGGCGGAGATCGGTGATTATTTAAGCCCAGGGCAGCCATGTGGACTGCTAGTTGATCTTGATCCACTCATTATCGCAGGCGAAGCCACCGAAAAACAAGTCAGCCTGTTCACCGTCGGCAAGACAGCAAATATTACACTTGCAACTGACAAAGTCTCACTGGGGTCATTCGCTTTATCGAGTCGCGGGCAAATCCTGCGACGCGAACGTTCAAGGTCGAGGTCGAAGTCCCGAATAAATCTGGCGTGCTGAAAGCGGGTGTAACGGCAAGCTTGGAAATTTCTGCGGGACGGGTAAAAGCGCACCTTATTCCAGCAAGTGTTTTAACCTTGGATGATAGTGGCCGGATCGGCGTGCGCCATCTCGACATTGACAACCGTGTTCGCTTTAGCGTTGTTAACACCATTGATGAGCAAGACGTTGGAATTTGGGTGACAGGTTTACCCGACCAAACTGACCTGATCATCCGTGGGCAAGATTTTGTTTCAGAAGGCATAATCGTGCGAACCCAATTCGATTTGAACGCAAGTGCACGTGAAATGCAACAAAGCAGGCCCCAGTAATGACAGGCATTGTCGACTTTGCCGTTCATCAATGGCGCATGACATTGGCGCTCTTGGCATTCTCAGTTATTGGCGGATTTTTGGCAATGTTTAGTATTTCGCTAGACGCCGAACCAGATGTCGCCATTCCTTTTGTCACGGTACAAGTTGTCTTGCCAGGTGTGTCGCCAGAGGATTCAGAGCGGCTTTTGGTCAAACCCCTCGAAAACGAACTTAAATCCCTCGACGGCATCAAGCAGTTAGACGGCATTGGCAGAACGTCTGTTGGTTTAATCATCCTAGAATTTAACGCAAATTTTGATCAAGATTCAGCTGTCGACGATGTGACTGAAGCCGTCAATAAAGCCCGAGGCGAACTACCCCTTGAAGCCAAAGAACCTCTGGTCGAAGAGTTAAACACCCAAACATTACCGATTATTGTCGTCAACTTATTCGGGGACGCCCCTGAACGAAAGCTCCAAAACCTTGCCAAAGAATTACGTTCTGCGTATGAATCTAATCCTCGAATTTTAGAAGCCAAAATTCAAGGTGAACGCGAAGACCTACTCGAAGCCGTCATTGATCCAAGCCTGATGGAGAGTTACGGCATAACCTTTAATGAACTCGCAGTCGCAGTCGCCAACAATAACAAGCTTGTTACAGCAGGGAGCTTAGAAACTAAAAGTGGGAAATTTTCCGTCAAACTCCCGGGTTTGATCGCAAATGCATCCGATCTTGCCTCCATTGTTGTGCGAAGTTCCCCTGATGGTTCTATCGTGCGTATTAGCGACATTGCCGATGTCCGCAGAACCTATAAAGACAGAGAGAGTTACGCCTTGTTTCAAAGCCGTCCATCTGTCTCTCTCGAAATATCAAAACGAAGCGGTGAAAATATTATTGAGACGATTAAAGAAATTCGCGCCATCACAGCAGAATTGACCAAAGACTGGCCTGACACGGTTCAGGTGGAACTCAGCCAAGACCAGACTGTACAAATCCTCGATATGATCCGCTCGCTCGTGTCGAGTATTATAAATGCCGTTGTTTTGGTCTTTATTGTTTGCATTGTTGCACTCGGTCTACGCTCTGCACTCATGGTCGGGTTTGCCATTCCTGCCAGTTTTCTCATGACCATTTTCATGTTCAAAATCCAAGGGGCCAGCATCAATATGATGGTGATGTTTGGCATGATTCTATCCGTTGGCATATTGGTCGACAGTGCCATTGTCATTATTGAATATGCGGATAGGAAACTTGCAGAAGGGCTTGACCGAAAAGAGGCATATACTCTTGCCGGCAAACGGATGTTCTGGCCTATTGTTTCATCAACAGCGACGACATTGGCAGCGTTTCTACCCCTGTTATTTTGGAATACATTACCGGGGCAATTTATGTCCTACTTCCCCAAAACGTTGATTTATGTTCTCTCCGCGTCCCTGCTTATGGCGCTTATTTTCCTCCCTACATTGGGCGCGCTATTTGGCCCCAAAAAATTAACAGATGCACGGACAACCCTTGCCGCCTTGTCAGGTGCAGATGGTCACCCCTTAGAGATCAAAGGGTTTACAGGAAATTATGCCCGTATGATTGATAAATTGGCGCGCCGCCCCCTACTCGTCCTCGTGGTTATCCTTGCGCTTGTCTTTAGTATTTTCAAATGGTTTGGCGCGACTGAGCACAATATAGCATTTTTTACCGCCAATAGCGGAGACGAAATTTATGTATATGGACGCACCAGAGGCAATACTGCAACCGTCAATGAATACGATATTGCGAAACAAATTGAGGCCCGCATAAACGGTATAGACGGCATAAAATCCGTGTTCACCATAGCGGGCGCAGGGGCGGCATCTGGGGGGGGCTTTCGAGGGCCCAGCTCCGTTCCCTTAGATACGGTATCCCGCACATTTTTAGAGCTTCAACCCTTCGCGCAAAGACGCCCTACACAAGAAATAGAAACAGATGTCCGTGCCGCGCTTACCAATATGCCAGGCTTGCAAATGGAAGTAGAGGTTATTTCTGATGGGCCGCCCGTTGGCAAAGATGTCACTATTGAACTCACTTCAAATAACTTAGACAAACTCAATTTTGAAGCCCGTAAAGTTAGTCAATATATGGAAAATAACCTCTCCATGCATGAGGTGGAAAATACCATGCCGCTGCCAGGTATCGAATGGCAGCTTAACATTGACCGAGAAGAAGCTGGTCGCTTGGGCGTTAATGTCAGTACAATTGGGGCGGCTGTCCAATTTGTAACAGAAGGTTCACTGGTCGGGTTTTTCCGCCCCCTTGATAGCGACGAAGAAGTTGATATCCGCATCCGTTTTCCCAATACAGAACGGGATTTATCCCACCTAGATAATGTTCGCATCCAAACACGCGACGGCGCCCTTCCTCTATCCTCTGTTGTCACGCGCACAGCAAAACCGCGCCAAGACGCGATTGCTCGGCGCAATCAAAAACGTGTATACGAAATTAAAGGCAATGTGCGAGACGGCATTGCCATTAACCAAGTCGTTGATTCTATCAAAACATGGATGGCAAATGCAGGCATTGATGATGACGTTCAATATAAATTCTTAGGTCAAGACGAAGAAAACAAAGAGGCTGGTGAATTTTTCGCTGTCGCTGGTGTTGCCACTCTATTTATGATGGGAATTATTTTACTCTTGCAATTTAACAGTTTTTGGCACGTCCTCCTCACCCTGTCCGCCGTCGTGTTTTCAATTGCAGGCGTCCTCCTTGGTTTGCAATTTTACCCTTATATAAGCATCATATTATGCGGAACAGGCGTGTTGGCTTTGGCGGGCATTGTGGTGAACAATAATATTGTTCTCATTGATACATTTCAATATTTAAAACGTGAAGGGCGCGACACACATGACGCCGTTGTCCACACCGCAGCCCAGCGCCTGCGCCCAGTACTCTTAACAACCATTACAACCATTATTGGGCTCATGCCTATGGTGCTGGCTGTGCAGGCAGATTTGTTTTCTGGTGTATTTTCGACACGAGGCACGTCAACATCGGCAATCTGGGCCCCTATCTCCTATGTATTGGTGTGTGGCCTCGGATTTTCCACCATCCTCACTCTGATCTTAACGCCTGTCATGCTCGCCGCACCCACAGTGTGGGGACGAAATTTAAGTAAATTATTTAATCGAAAAAGCAAACCATTGCCAAATACGGTTGCGTAACGATTAAAAGAATAGTGTGTGTAAAAAAGGGCTTATTTAGAACTACCCCAAATTATTCAACAACAGCATCTGGGCTGTAAACGATTGTAAATTGATACCC
>JAESQI010000102.1 GCA_016765255.1 Robiginitomaculum sp.
CTATCCCCTAAGGATACAAAGCGGGTCAGCACATTTACCAGCGCGCCCGCGTCCATTTCAAGTTCAATCCGCTTTTTGACCGTTTCGTTGACAATGGTCGGAATAATTTCGCGGGCGTCACTTAAATGTTGATAGCCTAGCCCAAAATTATAAACCACCGCATAGCCATTTGAGATCACCTCAAATTCCGTCCCGAGAAATTCAGCCACTGGAATAAAATCTTCTGCCCCACTGCCTTTTTTAATCACCACATGCTCAGGGGTCTGGTTGATCACTTCAAAAAATGACCCATCTCTTAAAATCCAATCCCCAATTTTTGTCGGAAACCACTTCTCGCCCTGCGTAACTGGGCGTGAATGCATACCAATGAGTTCGCGAATAGGATAGGTCAATTCACCGCCTTTCAAATCTGGGTTTATCAGTTTTGAATACACGCCAAGACGTTCGACTTTATACGGTATACCGTTAATCACTGTTCGCTCACCTTCGCGCACAGCACCAAGGTTAAGCAAGACTCGGGATTGTTCTAAAAATGTCGATAAAGAGCGGACAAATGTCCACCCGACCCCGAGGGCTAATAAAATACTCATGGCCAATAATAACCAGTCTTGGCGGATGTTAAAAATACTAATGGCAATCACGAACCCACCCAACACGCCGATGAAAGAGAGGGCCATGCCAAAGACGCGCATGGACGCAGACAATACACCAGCATGGTTTTTTCTATAGGTTTTCGAGGTCAGAACACGAATGAACTGCAACACAAGAATAAAGCCGCCCGCTAGGCCAAGCGCAATAAGGATGCTTTCACCTCTGCCCCGAATAAAACCGCCAAAGTCTTTTGCAAATTCTGAAGCCGATCTTGAATTTACCCGCCCCGCAGAGAGCAATTGCTCATTGAGTGCATTAGAGAGACCTTCGGCTTCTTTGAGGCGGCTTGTCCAAATTTCTTTATAGCTATCAAGCCTTTCTTGAACACTTTCTGGGTATTTTATTTCATTGCCTTCAAAAATTTCAAGGTGCGCTAAAGTTTCACGCGCAATTTGAGTTCGCGCTTGCGCCTGTTCGGATAATTTGCGTAATTTTTCCATTCGGCGAGCGGGCTCTGTGGCGCGTTCTAGGGAAAAGATGATGGGCTCAAATATGCGGCCAATTTCTTTTTTAATATCAACGGGGCTTGCTGCGCCGCTCTCTTTACTAAATTGTTGAGATTGCAGGCCAAGAACAATAAGATCGATTTCCTCTTGAACCAATAACACTTCTTGGGTCAAAGAGTTGATCTCTGTTTCCAGAGCCGCCTTTTTTGCTTCTTCCTTTGCTTTATCCAGATCAGTGTTTAAATCTTTTAAATGTTTTTGACGCTCCCCAAGAGCCGTACTTAAGGATAATAATGATTTTATCAGGGCTTGCCCCGCCTGTCTTTCGGCCTGCGCAAATTCTTGTTCTGGCGTGAGTTCTTGTTGGGCGGACGCAAAAGAACCAAGCAACAATACGCACGTCATTGCCAGAAAGAGAAATTGCCGAACAACCTGTATAGCAGATATACGAAATGTAAAATAAACGCCCATGTCACCCACTAGGCGAGCCCTACAAAACCGTCAAGGTTTAATTAAATATGCTCAGCCAGCCATTCAAACAATTTGGATTTTGTCATCGCGCCGCTGCGGCTGGCAAGAACTTCGCCGTCTTTTACGATCATCAAAGTCGGGACGCCGCGAATATGGTATTTAAGGGCTATGTCGGAGCTGTCTTCTATATTGAGCTTTGCCACCACGACTTTACCCGCCATTTCTTCTGATAATTCTTCCAAAGCAGGCGACATTTGTTTGCACGGCCCACACCATTCGGCCCAAAAATCGAGCAAGACAGGTTGACTCGCGCCTAAAACCTCGGTGTCAAAATTATCATCATTTACGGTCAGAGTTGCCATGAAATATCCTTACATTGTGCGAAGCTCCATAGATATGTATGCACTGGTGAGAAGTCAAGACAGGCAGGTGGTTAGGACGGATAAATTTCGTCCCAACTCACACGATCCAAAATGGTGTCTGATAATGGCATGAGAAATGGCCCGTCCGTCCATAACAAGGCGCACCGCACCGTCATGCCGGGGAAAATTTCGCGTACCAAAACTCGGTAGGCGGCCATTTGACGAATATATTGCAAAGCCACGTCGCCTTCACGGCTTGGCGGTGGTCGGTTGGATTTATAATCCAGTATCCAGATTTGATCATCAACCAGACACAGTCTATCAATTTGACCGCTAAAGCGAATATTTTGCGGCAAGGCCTTGGCCCCGCCCGCTAGCGATATTTCTGCCGCCGATATGCCGTCTTTGGACTTGGCAAAAAACGGGGCGAAATCAGGGTGTTCAAGCACGGCGAAAACTTCGCTCTCTATTTGCTCTGCTTCAGTTTGTGTTAACTCGGTTTGTGCCTGTAAATAAGTTTGACCTGCTGTCCGCCGATGACCGCGCTCTAGTTCTGGCAGGGTTTGCAAAAGCTTATGAATGTGTAGACCACGAGCATACCGACTTGGCAGAGCCTGCCCCATCCACAATGGTGAGCGAACGGCAGTGTTTTTTGCAGGACTTTTCTCACCCACTCCCCTAAGATGTGAAGGCGATAGAGTGCGCACATTGGGCGCTTGACCTTTAGCTGGGGAGAGAGTGCGGGCCCAGTCTGGCAAGGGCGCAATTTTTGCGTCCGCTTGGTCATCATCTTGTCCGCTCAGGCTAAGGTCACTCTCATGTGCGACTTTCCCGTAACGCAAACCCGTTCCAAAACTGCATTCATATTCCTGTGCGCCCAGCGCGGTCATTGCTTGTTCTATTCTTTGGTGCCAACTCCCGTCTGCAACACGTTTATTGCTTTCAAACCCGCAAATCAGCAGCCGTGTTTCGGCCCTTGTGAGAGCCACATAAAGAAGACGCATGGCTTCTTGTTGGATCAAAGCCTGTTTGTGTTCTTGATAGGGCTTTAAGAATTCTGGACGATTGCCACTTGGCGGCACGGCGATAAACCCAGCCTCTCCCTGTTCCCCAACCATAGCCAATACCGCCTCTTTACCGCCCTTATTTATTTGGGTCGTGTCTGGCAATATGACGACAGGGGACTCTAATCCCTTGGCGCCGTGAACCGTCATGACGCGGACTTCATTGTCATGGTCGTCCATTTCCCGTTTGATGATATTATCGCCCCGCTCAATATCCGTGACAAAGCGGGTGAGAGACGGACTGCCTCGTCTTTGGTGGGCTAAGCTTTGGGCCAAAAAAGCCTCAACCGCGTCTTGTGCTTCAAGTCCAAGGCGAGCATATATCCGCCCGAGTAAGCTCTCCCCGCCGTCTTTTGGCACAAGGGCTAAAGTGCGAGCGAAAAATTCATAAGGTGCATGTTGTTTAGCTAGAGACATTATTTGCCTTAAGGTGTCTCGGGTTTCACCTGCAGGCAAGCTTGACCATAGTGTTGTACCGTCTCGTCCATGGGCCAGTTCAAATAGCTCGTCTTCACTCCAGCCAAAAAGAGGGCTTTTTAACACTTCAGCTAATGATAAATCATCATGGGGCAAGAGGACGAATTTTGCCAGAGACAGTAAATCTTGCACGGCAATTGAATCAATTAAACTCAGCCGATCCGCGCCCGCAACGGGAAAATGGTGTTCTTTGAGGTTGCGGATAACGGCGTCAAAAAACCCAGTTCGTTTCGTTACCAAAATCAATATGTCACCAGCCCGCATGGGCCGCTTGGTCGGGGCTTGGTTTTTTCGGCGCACCACCACAGGTTCAGATGTATCCAGCCAGTGTTTAATCTGTACGGCAATTTGCCGCGCGAGTTTTTCGCGGGGGGATTGAGCCGACGGGCTATCTACGGGAATAGGTTTCCAAGCAATTTCGTCTTCACCTTTATCGGGCGTCGGCGTCGCAGGCCAAAACTCTACCAAACCCGTATCGGCACGGTAAGCTATGTGGCGATCAAGATCTGAGGCAGGCGCATATGTTGTTGCGTCAAACATCTCCTTGATCCCGTCTTGACCATAAAATATCTCGTCTACAAGGTTGAGAATTTCTTGGGAGGAGCGAAAAGACATGGACATTTTGACTTGCGGCGTATTTTCTTGCAATGATGACAAGCTTTGGATTTTTTCCAAAAACTGTTCAGGCCGCGCACCTTGAAAAGAATAAATAGATTGTTTTTCGTCTCCAACGGCAAATAGAGTGCGCGGTTTTTTTAGGTCAGCATCAGGCGCAGGTTGAAAAAACGGTTCTGATAACGCACCGACAATATCCCACTGAGCCCCCGATGTATCTTGGGCTTCATCAACCAAAACATGGTCAACGCCGCCGTCGAGTTTATAACGCACCCATTCGCTGGCGTGAGTGTCAAGAAGAAGCCGTCGAGTGAGCTGAATTTGATCATCAAAATCTATCACCCGCATCGCCGCTTTAAGTTCTCTATATTTTGTAGTTGCCGCCATGGATAAAATATAGAGGGCGCGGGTGGTTTCCAATATAAAAGCCCGACCTATGTGTTCGCGGGACGCAATCATGCGCAGAGCTTCATCTTGATGTCCAGATTGACTATCGCCAAACAACTCTCTGGCAATTGAGCCAGATTTCAACCCAACCATAGTTTTATTGGGCTCGCCCTTTTGCGTAAAAAACATTTTCTCGTAATGTGAATAAGCTGTCTCTGGTTGTTTGGCATTCAGCGCACTTTCTATGAAGCTCGCTTTTTTTTGATCATTTACACCGCTTGCATACATGCCAGTCATAGCCTGTTTAAGTGCGTCTTTCGGCGCGTACTGCCATGCTTGCGCCCGAACCATATCCGGTGTCAAATCTTTTGGTACACCCAAAGACGTGGACAAATTCTCTATGCCGCCAGCCTTTTCCCAAGCATCTATTTTATAAGTATTTCTGATCGCCCACCCATAAGCTGCGTCTAAGTCTTGGTCATTTTTTTGTTGCGCTAACACTGCAATTGCCTGTGCAATATCTGTATCATGTGCAGCTCTGGTTTCAATAACTTCAATGACCAATTTTTGTAGGACTGCACTTTGGCGCTCATCTATTGGATCAAAGCTTGGGGCGATTCCAGCCTCTAGGGGAAATCTTTTGAGTATATTTTCGCAAAACCCGTGAATGGTTTGAACTTTTAGTCCGCCTGGGGTTTCAAGGGCGCGCGCAAACAAACGCCGCGCTCGACCCAATTCTTTATTGCTGTGGGGTCTGGATATATCTTGTAATTTCCCGAGCGCCTTGGTGAGGTCAGCCTCACTTAAAATCGACCATGCCCCTAATGTCTCAAACAGGCGCGACTGCATTTCAGCCGCCGCCGCTTTGGTATAGGTCAGGCACAATATTTTATCTGGCGGTGTGCCTTGTAATAATATCCGCGAAACCCGATCAACCAAAACTC
>JAESQI010000103.1 GCA_016765255.1 Robiginitomaculum sp.
ACAGTTTGCCTACATCAGAGTATAGAATACGAGAGTTAGCTATTCGTGAAAACTGGGGTTTCCGCAAGCGTGAAGGTCGAGGCGGTGGCCGCGAATATGCCTATGCCTCCCTTCCTCAACATGTCCACATTACGCTCGCTCAAATGAAGCGATCTAAAGCCCGTTTTAAGCCCGCCCCCAAGTCCTCTGTGGACGCCAATGTAAAGGGCGATGCGCGGGCCTATATTTTAGAAGATATTGATGATTTATGTATGAGAACCGCCATGTCTCGCCATGCCGCTGCAGGTGTGTATTGTATTCAATATGAAGCGCAAGATTTAACCGCCCCTGATTGGGTGTTTGAGGCGTTACCACACATTAACCAACGGACAATTCGTGGCTGGTTTCTCATTCGCGAACGGGACGGCAATTCTGGTCTGATTGATGTAAAAAACGGGCCTAAAAATCAGTCCATGTTTGACCAGAATTTATCTTTAAAATCATGGATACTCTCAAACATAACCGCCAAGCCGCACATTAGGTGTTCAGTGTTGCACGAGGGTTTAGCTGCTGCAGGCTTTGACCCGCTGCCAAGCCTGCGTTCGCTGCAAAATTATGTTAGAAACTGGAAGCATAAAAACGCCCGCCCATTTCTGGCCGTTTCTGATCCTGACGCCTACCGCTCTAAGCATGAAGTGGCGTTTGGCAGTAGGTCTGCCCACCTAACTCGGGTTAATGAACTCTGGGAAATTGACGGCACGATTGCCGATGTTCATTCACTGTCGCCGAGCGGCGAACGTACACGCTATTGCCTTACTGGTTTGATAGATGTTTTCTCTCGGCGTACACTTATTCTGGTGTCGCGCCAACCAAGCGCGGTGGCTGTTGGTTTGTTGCTCCGTGAAGCTATTTTAAAATGGGGATTACCCGAAGTTTTAAAGGCTGATAACGGCAAAGACTACACAGCTCAACATGTCCAGCGCATTGCCGTTGATTTGGGTTTTAAGATAAATTATTGCACCCCGTTTCGCCCGATGGAAAAACCGCATATTGAACGGTTTTTCGGGACACTGACCCGCGACCTGTTTGAGATATTACCGGGCTATGCAGGACACAGCGTGGCGGATGCCAATGCGCTTCGCAGCATGCGCTCTATGGGCGAGCGGCACGGAGCCTTACAAAGTTTTGATATGAACCTAAATGGCGGCGAGTTGCAGACCGTCATCAATTCTTGGGTTGATGATAAATACGCACAAAGTGTCCATCGCGGCATCAAAACAACGCCGTTCTTAAAAGGTCAAGAAGGTGGCAAACCTCGGCTATTTAAAGACGAGCGCGCCCTTGATTTATTACTCGCCGCGTCTCCCGGTAAAGACGGTATTCGCACGATCCAAAAAGACGGCATTCACGTCAATGACCACACATATATTAGCTACGAAATGGGCGGCATGGTCGGCGAAAAAGTCCACGTTAAATTTGACCCAGACGACGAAGCCAAAATTATTGTCTACAGTGCCGACCGCGAAGACTTTATCTGCATCGCCGTTGACCCAACCATGACTGATATTGATCGCCTTGCCGTTGCCAAGCGGGCCAAGCAGGCACAAAATCAAGAGAACAAAGTCTTTCGCGGCGAGATGAAAGCTGCGCAAGATGCGCATAACCCAGAGGAACTTGCCGCGTCTATATTGACCGCTAGGATTAAAAATAGCTCTACTGTTATTCCCTTTAAAAAACCAACCGATATGCCAGATACGCCCGCGTTTGTACGCGAGCGGAAGGCGGCTGCGGCGCATGGTGCCCCCGTTCCATCGCCGCAGCCCATTACCGAGCAGCAAGCGCAAGCCCGTGTTGACTATCTGGCCGAAATCGACGAGCGCGAAAACCCAGAAATTATTATGCTCAAAAGGGCGGACGGCAGCATGCGGCCAGCGATCGTTGATGACATTGAATACATCAATTATCTGCAGGTCGAACACACCAAACCAGCAGGCATACACCCCGAAGATATAACAGACCTTCGTGAATATTTAAGCGACGGCGGACGCGCACTCGAGATGTGCATCGAGGCGAATGGATTAACTGAATTTGTAAACAAGATCACTGGAGAAATGGAATGAAGAGTATCTATTGCAAAGATGTGGGCAATGTGTCCCGCTTTATGGACGGACTAAAACTACTGCGCGGGCGCGGCGCGATTGAAGCCAGTTGGATGCTGGTTGAAAGTGAGCCGGGTAACGGCAAATCAAATATGCTGGAGTGGTTTTCGGTACAAGAAGACGCGGCCATGGTGCGCACCAAAGCTGGCTGGTCTGTATCTTGGGCTTTAAAAGATATTGCGCTGGCCCTGCAACTGGAACCAAAGCACTCAGCCAAGGCGACGTTCGATCAGATCGTCTCTGAACTGGTCATGAGGCCACGCATTCTGATTGTCGACGAGATCAACCACGCCATTAAGAATTTGAAGGTTTTAGAAACCTTGCGCGACATAACCGATATGACCCAAACCATGCTCATTATTGGAGGTCACAAGGGCGCAAAACAAACGCTTAAAGCCCATAAGCAAATTTATAGCCGCATTACGTATTTTGTAGATTTTGAGCCGCCGAGTGTTGAAGACATTCGCGCCCTTTACAATGCCCTTGCCGAAGTCCCTATTTCGGACTGCGCTATTCTCGACATTCACAATCGTGCGGGTGGTACTTATCGAAGCGTCAAAGACTTAATCCCGCGTATTGAAGCAATTGGGAAAAAGTACAAAGGCGCGAAAGTCACAGCTAAAATGCTGGCCAGTATGAGCCTAACCAATGATGGGCATGGTCGAGGCACACGGCTATGACCTTCACAGTCCAACCCGATGGTCACAGTCTTTCGCAGACTGATGTTTTGCGAGAATTGATCAAAGTTGTAGACGGCGGCAAAGCCTGCGCCCGCCTTGACGAACTTGACCAAACCTTTGACGTACCGCGCAACCGTATTGCCACGCGTATTAGCGGGTTGATGGGGCGTGGTCTGGCCCGTTCATCAAGGATGGGTTGTTATGCACCCACGGCGTCAGGGCGGGCGCTGATCGCCTCTGGCGGCTCTGTTAAGTCAGGCCCGAAAAAAGGCTTTAAGCGGACACCAAGAGCAATCCCGAAAAAGACTTTGCAAGCGAGATTGTGGAGATCAATTCTGGTCTTAAAGCGGGCCACCGTATCTGAAATCGTACAGAGGGCTGCAGTTGAAAATGATGCCAATCCAATCCCGAGTTGTCGCCGTTATGTCGCTAATTTGGCGCGGGCTGGCTATTTAATCAAATTACCGAGGCGTAAAAAAGGTGGGGCCCCAACGTCAAACGGCGAAATCATCTATTGGCTTGTAGAAAGCCATGGTCGGCTACCGCCGCGTGTACGCGCCAAAAATGGCGAGCGCGGAATGTATGACCCAAACACTGCAAGTTGGAGGCCATTCAAAGAAAGCCAACCCACTCCTAAAGCGGAAGGAGCGGCAGCATGACACTAGCTCGTAAAACTATGATCGAGAAACTTCACACTGCATGGCCCGCGCCGAGCGACTGGATGGTTGCACTTGCAAAGGCTGTAGATCAACGTGGCCCGACCAAGAAAATTGCAGCCATATTGGGATGCTCCCCAAGCTTAATCAGCGCGGCCATCAACGGCTCTTATAACGGCGATCTAAAACATATCGAAAAATCAGTGCGTCAAAGTTTGATGCGCTCGTCGGTTGACTGCCCCGTACTTGGAGAAATCACGGGCGAAAAGTGTTCGGCCCATCAGCGCACTAAGACGGTGGCAGCAACCAACCCTCAAACTGTCAGGTTATTTAGGGCCTGCCGAAACGGGTGTGCACACTCCAGTTTGCAGGTGATCTCATGAGGCCACGTCAAGATTTTATAGATGCCTTCATTTTGCAGATTGAACAAAAGATCAGGCGCGAGGAAAGGCGTCAAGAATTCGCCCGCGCTCATCTCGCATTTGGCGGTGTCGAGGGCAATCTCATCAATGTTAATTTTGGTAAGGGTGATAAAAAATGATTTGGCATTTACTCACATATTTTTCCAGTGGTTTGGTTTGGGTTTGGGCCTTAAATATAAAAGTATCCACGAATGGATCAGGTACAATTGAAGGAAAACATAACTCCACAATTGATAATTTTATGAAATTTTGGGTCGCTATCGCCCCCGTAATAGCGTGGCCCATTTTCGTTGTTGAAGTTTACAAAAGCAGGAGAAAGTGATGTCCACAATTTCAGTTCATGGGTTTGAAGGTCGATGGCGCATAGTGGCCAATATTAACCGAAACGGAGAGACAATTTTGTTAGTTGATAGGACTGACAAACTCATGTTTGTTAGCCGCATTCGTCAACAGATGGAACGTGTGTCAGGGCCACACTCATTTCTAACAATCAGTGAATACGCAAACCAAGTCCCTCACGGCAAAATAAAAGATGCCAACTGGCCAGAAGCCCTCATGGCATTGACTGCTGCGTTTTACTTAGCTGTCTCGCAAATCGACACACCCCATCAAAACCAAACCAAACATTAGGAGAAGAACCATGGTTAGAAAAGCACAAAAAATATCAGTAGATGCGCCGCAGGACATGTCGGAGGCGGATCAACATCTACGCGAGATTGGTCGTGTAAATATCCAACTTCGCGACATTGATACTGACCTGCGCGAGAGCACTCAAAAGATGAAGCAGCAGGCGGAAGATCAGGCTAAACCTTTACGTTTGCAAAAAGAAGCTTTGGAACTGGGCCTGCAATCATGGGCGCAAGCCAACCGTAAGGCTCTGACCAATGACAATCGCACTAAAACTGTGAAGCTTCCATCAGGGGAAATCAAATGGCGCATCCTGCCCGCCAAAGTCACCTTGAGAAAAGTGCAAGATATTATTGCTTATCTGAAAGCCAACAAGCTTCGTAAATTTTTGCGTGTAAAATTAGAAATCGACAAAGACGCCATGCTCCGAGACAAAATCGCCGCCGCGAAAGTGCCCGGTGTCACCATCGGAAGTGACGGCGAGGCCATAGATTTTAGCGTCGATGAAACCAAGTTAGCGGCTTAAGCGGATCATGATTGTCACCCATAAATTAAAAACGGCGCCCAACGCATATTGGGCCATTGCAAACGGCGAGAAAACTTTCGAGCTCCGCCGCAATGACCGGTTTTTCCAAACGGGTGATTTTTTGGAACTATATTACTTTGACGCTGCCCTCCCAAATCGCGCTCACCGCGAGCCACCAATTAGGCGGCGGATTGGGTGGATGTTAACAGGCGGTCAATACGGGCTTAAGGCAGGTTATGTGGCTTTTAGTTTGGAAAACTTTGAAAGTTATGACGGCGGGTTATCTGCGCTGGCAAAACGAAAGCTGGATGCTCTGACAGACCAAGTCAACCGCATACAAAAAGTTATCGGCAACAACCCCGCCCTTGGCCCAAATGCCACCCGCGAACTCGAAAATTTAAAACTGGCTGCACAATCCGTGGCCGAAATATTTACAACTAAAGGAGATTAAAATGTTTGACGCCAGCAATCCACGAGACAACGAACCTTTCTTTACCCTTCTTGGCCGCGATCCCGCTGCCCCGCATATCATACGTGCATGGGCTTACAAAAGATGTGGCCAAGACGGATTGGCACAAATTGAGGCTTCTAAAGCGAACGCAATAACTGAACCTGTTTTTGCACAAAATTCTGGTGAAGAGCAAATTCGATCTGCCTTTACTCTCGCCGATGAGATGGAAACCTACCGCCGCAATTATAATAGACGCCAAAGGGCGGGATAATGGCAAAGGATATTTCATATAAACAAAAACGGGACATACTTCATGCCCTTGGTTTAACGGACGGCTTGCACGTGTACCGTAATTATTTCACCTGTGGTGACAGCAATAGTTGGAATGATCTCTGCGCCAAAGGCTACGCGGTAAAGCGACCATCAATGGTGTGTTCAGGTTATATGTATCATGTTACCCGCTCTGGATATGAGGCGGTAAAAACTGACAAACACAGATCACCCGACAATATGTTTCCGCACAAATCACTGTCGGCTGCATAGATATGGCCCTATCCGCAAATTTCATTTCGACTGAATTGTC
>JAESQI010000009.1 GCA_016765255.1 Robiginitomaculum sp.
ACAAAGTGAAACATCTTTATTTAATCCGCGCAGCCCGTATGCATCAGCAAAATTATACGCTTACAATATTGTAAAAAATTATCGAGAAGCTTATGGCATACATGCCTCCAATGGTATTTTATTTAACCATGAGGGTCCAAAACGTGGCTACGATTTTGTAACACGCAAGGTGACGCGAGCAGTTGCAGCCATTTCAAATGGCTCACAAGAGTTTGTAGAGTTGGGTAATCTTAATGCTATACGCGATTGGGGACATGCCGCCGATTATGTAGAGGGAATGTGGTTAATGCTTCAACAAGACAACCCAGACGATTATGTGCTTGCTACAGGTGAGGGACGCTCCATTCGTGATTTATGTGAGACAGCTTTCTCTGTGATTGGCTCTAGTCTTGAGTGGTACGGAGAAGGCGAGCAAGAACAAGGTATAAACCCTAATACGAACAAAGTCCTTGTTAAGGTAAACAAAGAATTCTTTAGACCCCTAGATGTTGAAAACTTGCTTGGCAATCCAGCAAAGGCACAGACACTGCTTGGTTGGAAAAGAAAAATATCTTTCCATGATATGATTAAGGAAATGGTAGAAGTTGATATTTCATGTTTGAAATAGAAGGCAAAAAAATATGGGTTGCGGGACATACTGGACTTGTAGGGTCATCTCTTTGTCGTCGTTTAAAATCTGAAGGTTGTGAGTTATTAACGGTTACACATCCCAACCTAGACTTAACTCGTCAAGCTGAGACAGAAGAATGGTTGGTAGAACATAAGCCTGATGGTGTTATTATTGCCGCTGCTCATGTAGGTGGTATACATGCAAACAATACATATCCTGCTGAGTTTATATATAACAATTTAGCAATGGCTCAAAACATCATTCATGGAAGTTATTTGGCTGGTGTAAAAAAACTATTATTTTTAGGCTCATCATGTATCTACCCAAAGCTTACAAACAGCCCCATACAAGAAAATGCATTACTTAGAGGCTCATTAGAACCGACGAATGAACCGTATGCAGTGTCAAAGATTGCCGGTATAAAACTCTGCGAAAGCTATAGATATCAATATGATTGTGACTTTATCTCTGCCATGCCATGTAATTTATATGGAGCAAGAGATAGCTATAACTTGGAAAACTCACATGTAATCCCAGCTCTAATTATAAAGATACATAATGCAAAAGAACAAAAACTTCCTTCTGTTGAAGTATGGGGAAGTGGCAAACCACTGCGTGAATTTTTATACGCCGATGATCTGGCCGATGCGCTTATTCACTTGTTTGTAAATTATTCTGACACTCAACATATCAATGTAGGGGCAGGATACGATATTTCTATATCTGAGCTTGCTCAAACTATTTGTGATGTTATAGGCTACAAAGGTAATTTAAATTTCAATACTGATAAGCCTGATGGTGTGATGCAAAAACTGATGGATTCCTCAAAAATTCAAGCTATGGGCTGGAAACCTAAAATAGACCTTAAGTCAGGGTTAGATACTTCGTATCAAGATTACCTTAATAGAGTTTTGAAGCATGCTGCTTAGAGATGTTACTCCAATATTAATGTGCGGAGGAGAGGGCAAGCGCCTACGACCCTTTTCTACCAAGAAGTGCCCCAAGCCTTTTATTAGAACCATAGGACGAGAAAGCTTATTTCAAAAAACAATTTCAAGAGTATCTGCTTGTGCCTCACCAATAATACTTACTCGTAAAGACTTAAAATCTCTTATTACTGCGCAAGCAGGAAATATAAAAATGGTATTAGAGCCAGTTGCTAAAAATACAGCCCCAGCCATTATAAAGGCATGCCTAGAGTCTGAAAACCAAGATACTCCATATCTTTTTATGCCCGCAGACCATGATATCTCAGATATATCACCATTGCTTGAGGCTATAAAAAATATTGATGATAAAGGCGATGTAATTACCTTGTTTGGTATAAGTCCCACTAGCCCTGAAACAAGATATGGTTATATAGGGCAAAGCCCTGTAGCTTTTCACGAGAAGCCAAATAAAGAAATGGCTAAATCTTATATTGAAAAAGGGTATTTATGGAATAGTGGGATGATTCTGGCTTCTCCTCGTACTATTCTTAACGAAGCTAAAAAGCATGTTCCTGAACTATTATCCCTTGTTAAAGATAATAACTATGAAGAGATAGCTCCAATTTCCTTTGACTATGCGATCTTAGAAAAAAGTAGCATAATAAAATGTGTTCGTGTTGACCTTACTTGGCGTGATGTAGGAACCCTTAAAAGCTACTTGAGCTATATCTATAAACCCTATGATAATAGATGAATTATACAAGATAGGCTACTGTTATCAACTAATAAATCATCAATCAATACAATGCAATGCAAAAAATATGTTTTGGATTTATATTATTTAACTCAGGCTTTGTGTCAGCGCCTCTCTAGGGGTTCTTTTTTTCTCTACTTCATAGTCTTCTAAGTTCAATAAACGTTCATTTTCTGCAAACAGTTTTAGTGCCACTTCAGGACGTGTTCTCTCTTTTACCAAGTGATCATTTTCATCAACGTGTAAATGCCCAAGCGTTATGATAGATAGTTCATGATTATTCAACTTACCTGTTGCGATTAAACTACGGCCATTATCAGTGGTTCCTGTCTTTAAGCCATTCAAACCGTATTTAGCGGCAAGGTCTCTATATGGCTTTCTATAAAGTGGATTCACCGATGTAAATTCATAATCACCAACTTTATAACTTCTTCCTGTGTATTTTGTATACTCAGGATAGATACGAGACGTTTGGATTGTCAGAATTGATAAATCTTCTAGGGTAGAGACATTCGAAAAACCCTTTAACCCATGTATAGTGTTTGCTAGGTCATGACCTGGTAACCCAGAGGCATTTATAAATCTTGAGTTTTTCAAGCCTAATTGTCTCGCCTTGAGATTAATCACCTCAACAAAAGCTTCCTCACTTCCTGCAATTAATTGTGCGAATGAGCTGGCAATTCTATTTTTTGACCTGCCCATAAGAAACTTAAGACCCTCATCAACATTAATATGAATATGAATATGTTTTTCTCCATTGACCAAAACAATATCAACTAACTTAGTATCAAGGCTAAACTCTCCACCTGTCAGAGTTTTTTTTGCTTTAAGGCAATCAAGAATTACCATATAAGTCAAAATTTTGGTTAGTGAAGCTGGATCAATAGGGTAATCTATCATATTGGTATCTAAATCGCCAATGATACGTCCCTTAACT
>JAESQI010000104.1 GCA_016765255.1 Robiginitomaculum sp.
AGGGATTTCCCGTTTCTGTTGGCGACAAATAAAAACTCAGGCCGCTTGGTTAACCGCCCGAGTTTATGAAGTATATGTGTCGTTTCTGACATAGGTTTCCTAAGCCGAAAAATTCGACGATAGGAGGTAAAGTCTTATGCAGACAGAACTTTACGTCCTTTAGCTCGGCGACGAGCTAGAATTTGACGGCCTGATTTAGTCGCCATACGTGAACGAAAGCCGTGGCGGCGTTTGCGAACAAGTTCTGATGGTTGAAAAGTACGTTTCATTTCGGTCTCTATCTTAGTCGTTTAAAATATGGGTGAAAATTTCTGTGAATTCCTCACTAAAATCTTCAAGTGGCGGTATGTAATCCGCCCATGAGCGCAAGTCAAGCCATGTCTGCCACTAGATTACACTGAATTCGTACTTATCTTACAACAAATGCACGGTTTTGTGAACACAGTTGAAGTGTTTTTTTGGACGCGGCAGGCTAAGGTATGAGCATAGAAATTTATAAGGCGTAATGATGCGATTGAAATTAGGTACATTTGTAAAGGCTACAATTTTAAGTGGGGCAACTATCTTGAGCGGGTTAACGGTAAGCGCAACCCCTCAAGGGCCTCCCCCTTGCGCCGCACATACGAAAACTGGGCAGAATACGCAAATACAGCATATTCAACCCCTACAGTTTCAAAGCTCAGCACCAGTGAACGATTACGCTGTTGCTGCGCGAACCCTACCCCCAATGCCCTCTTTAGTCTCCGCGCCCCCTATGGAGAATAAAGTGATAGGTGTTGGAGTAGGTTCCACTTCCCCCCTTAATCAACAACTGATACCCCAGTCTGCTGACATAGCGGGAGAGGTGGAACCTGTATTTCAAACAGCACAAATGACAGATATGTTACCAATTGTTTTAGTCGCTCAGACAGAAAATCTTTCTCCGCAAGCACAGAGTGTAACTCCACAAATTATGCCGCCGAATGGTTGGGCCCAAATTTTGAGCAAATACACGTCTATGGACGGGCAAGGTCTGGTGAGGTTTGATTATGGAGGTTTACGATCCACGCCCTCAGATATGAAATTACTGGCAGACTACATTGCCAAATTATCTACGAAAAGCCCGTCTGCAATGGCAAATAATGAAGCCATGGCCTATTGGGCCAATTTATATAATGCATTGACCGTACAGGTCGTGGCGCAAAATTACCCCGTTACGTCTATTCGCAAGATTAAATCAGGGCGGCGCAAAGGGCCGTGGAAGCGAAAATTGGTTCGCGTTGAGGGCCAAGACTTAAGCTTGGACAATATTGAACATGATATATTGAGGCCTACATATAAAACGCCGCTTGTGCATTATATGGTCAATTGCGCGTCTATTGGTTGCCCCAATTTAAAAACAAGTCCGTGGCAAGCTGCAACACTGCAAGCCGATATGGAAGCTGCGGCGCTCGCTTATATTGGTTCGGAGCGCGGCGCAAAATTTGAGAATAACAGACTAGAAGTATCGCGGATTTATAAATGGTTTAAGAAAGATTTTGGCAATTCCGAGACGGGAGTATTGGAGCATTTAAGGCAGTACGGCGATGCAGACATACGGCAAAAGCTTGCAACCCGCACTAAAATTGATAAATACGGTTATGATTGGGCTTTAAACGCACCGTGAGAACAAGAAAAAATTAGGATCATTTTATGTTGAAACGATTTTGGCCTCTTTTGGTCATTGCAGGTGCTTTAGCGGCTTTTTTTGCCGTTGGCGGGCCAAAATATATTACTCTCGATGCCCTTCGTGACAATCAGGAGTTTTTAAAAACATTTGTCAATGATCATTTTTTTGTGGCGGTGATCGGGTTTACCGCTCTTTACGCATCTCTCACAGCAATCTCGGTTCCCGGGGCAAGTCTATTAAGTATTTTCGGTGGGTTTTTATTCGGACTGACAACTGGTACAATTACCGTAGTCATCGGCGCAACCATTGGCGCGACCCTATTATTCTTGGCGGCGCGATATGTATTTGGTGAGAGCTTGGCCGCCAAGGCGGGGCCCTTTATGAAAAAGTTTGAAAAGGGCTTAAAAGAAAACGAGCTGTCTTATTTATTTATCCTGCGCCTCGTGCCTCTATTCCCATTTTTCATTGTCAATATTGTCCCCGCCCTGTTTGATGTGAAAGTGCGCAATTATGTGCTGGCTACATTTTTTGGCATCATACCTGGCAGTCTTGTTTATGTTAGCGTTGGTAACGGCATTGGCGATGCGCTGAATGCTGGCCAAGATGTGCCTCTTGCTGGGTTGATGACTCGCCCTGCCGTAATTTTTCCAATACTGGGTTTAATTGCTTTGTCGATGATCCCTGTTCTTTATAAAAAGCTATCTGCCAAAACCACTTAATCAAACAAACCAATAGAACCAATGAGAATATTATGAGTAAAACAGTTTATGACGTTGATTTATGCATTATTGGTGCAGGCTCGGGTGGCTTGTCAATTGCGGCAGGAGCGGCTCAACTTGGCCGTTCAGTTGTTCTTTATGAGGCGGGAGAAATGGGTGGAGATCGCCTTAATTATGGCTGCGTGCCGTCCAAGGCGCTCATTGCTGCAGGTAAACACGCACACGCTTTTTCTACGGGCGGGCCATTTGGAATAGAGCCTGCCAAGCCAAAGGTAGATTTTGCCACCGTCAAATCACATATTAAAGGCGTGATTGAAACCATCGCCCCTGTGGACAGCCAAGAACGGTTTGAAGGTCTGGGATGTATTGTCATTCGGGAACGAGCAGGTTTTAAAGACAAGACGACAATTGAATCTGATACCACGATTACCAAGGCAAAGCGGATCGTCATTGCCACGGGTAGCCGAGCATCTGCACCGCCCATACCGGGCCTTAAAGACACGCCGTACCTCACCAATGAGACTATATTTGACGTATCGGAATTACCAAAAAAGCTTCTCATCATTGGGTCGGGGCCGATTGGTCTTGAGCTAGGGCAAGCCTTTGTACGCCTTGGCAGTCAAGTAGAAATCATTGATATTGCGCCGCCTCTCGGCGGGAATGAACCTGAACATGTGAAAGTGTTGGTCGAGGCCCTTAAAAGCGAAGGTGTGGTATTTCACACACCTGTGAACACCAAAAAAATCCGTAAAACCAAAACTGGTATCGCCATAGACTTAGAAGGCGGCACAAAACTCACGGGCTCGCATTTATTGGTTGCGGCGGGACGCCGCCCAGTGACTGACGGGCTTAATTTGGAACTCGCAGGCATAAAAACGGGGCGCGGCGGCATTGTCACAGACGCTACTTTGAAAACCAGCAACAAGAAAGTCTACGCGGTCGGAGATGTGTCAGGACGCGGTGGCCTCACCCACGCTGCGGGCCATCATGCGGGTATTATTATTAAAAACTTTTACTTCGTTCCTTTTTTCAAATCGAGCTGCGAGACTGGGCATATGCCTGCCGTAATCTATTCCCAACCAGAATTGGCCTCAGTCGGTTTGTCTGAAAAAGCAGCGCGGGGACAATATTCCGATGTACGGGTTGTACATTGGGATTTTGAAGAAAATGACCGCGCTATCGCCGAGAAATCTATCAAAGGCGGCGTAAAAATCATAGCCCGCAAAAACGGTACAATCCTCGGCGGGTCTATTGTTGGCGAGCATGCAGGCGAGCTTATACAAATGATCGGGCTGGCCATCGCCAATAAGTTGAAAATTATTGCATTTACCAAAATGATTTCGCCCTACCCTAGTCGCGGTGAAGCCGTCAGGCGGGCTGCGTCGTCTTGGTATACCGAGGCTGTATTTAGCCCCAAATCAAAAACCTTGGCAGGACTAATGGCTAAATTTCATTGACCTCTAGCCCGAACCCTAGCTCAGACTTTAATAACCGCGTCGATTGCGGCAGATTTGTTCAGCCTCTCGTTTTGCCTGACGGACGCGGTCAAAGCAATTATCACCGCCGCGTTTCGTACGGGGGAGCACGTAATTTTTAAGCAGATCTCCCATGGAAATTTTGCCGTCTCGTTCACCTTGGTCATCTGTATCAAGGGTTTCTGCCACATTATACAGTACCGCACTAAAGGTTTCGAGACTGACTGTGCGGGCAAAGTTAGGCGCAAATGTAAAGCTGGTCGGGGTGGCATTATCATAACCTAATGCCTCAAGCCGCCAGCGCTCCAACTCCACTAATGACAAAACGTTGTTGTTGTTAATATCTGCGTAGGCAAAGGCGGCTAAAATACCAGCACTTACCTCTGTTGCGTCAATGACATAGTCTGAATTTTTATCAAACCCTGCAAAAAGAAGCGCGCCTGTTCGCAGTGTTTTTAAGGTATTTCCCGTACGGCCAATTGGTACATTTGGCTTTATGGTTTCAATTGTACCGTCTTCTGGGTGAATAACTTCTGGCCTTGGGGTTTGGGAAATAATTTGCGCGGATGCGCTCCCGCTCAAGCCTGCAAACCCAATAGCTATTATTAAAAATTTACTAAACATTCCGTCCTCTTTTCAGCCCACATTAAGTCTCTTGTTGGCCCAAA
>JAESQI010000105.1 GCA_016765255.1 Robiginitomaculum sp.
GATACCATTGATGTGATTATGCCCGTTGGCAAACAGTTTTGAATGGTTGATCCGGTAGTGCTTGAACTCGGACGTATCCAGCACATTATAGCCCCGCCAGCAGTCGCTATAAACGATGCTATCAGGGACAACCTTGCGCTCAATGATGGGGTATAAAATCTTGGAAGAAGCATTCGGAATAATCTTGGTGTAGACCTTGCCGCCACGCTTTAACAGCCCAAACACTGGGATTTTTCCAGGAGGGAGGCTATCTTCTCTTGCCTGTTGGACATTTGTCTCCGTTCTTGTTTCGCTAATATCATTACCCGAAACGGGCTCATCTAGCACGAGATAAGTGGACGCACCATCTCCATAAAACTCAAGGCACGAAGAAGGCGATTTTCTAAAATCTGTTAAGCTTGTAAAAGCGCCAATACATCGTTCCTTAAATCCTAAAAATTCATCGATATCCTTGCCAATATCTTCCATATGCAAAGTATCCGCATCAAGCGTGGGCCAATCTAAATAATCGGGTGAACCTACTTTCCAGAAATAACCAAGCACAGCGATTTTGATTTGAAAATCGTCCAGCCTTTTATCTGGAAACGTGGGCGCTTTCGGATTTGGGGCGGGCCGCCCAACAATCAGTATGGGATTTATCGGCGGATTATTTCTAATTTCTGTCAATCTGTCTTTGTCAGCATCTTTAAGTTTTTTGCGCTTTGTATACATACTTTTATAGTAGTTATACTTGTGGGCATAGGCATAAAAATTGCGCTCATAAATCTCATCAAGCTGTCTTTTCTCCAAAAGACGGCTGACTAATCTATTTGTCGCACGGGCAAGCCCGCCCATTTGGTTGTCATAGTTTTGTTGATCAATGGAGCCGGCATCAAGAGTAGTATCGAGGTTGTCACCAATGCGTGCTGACGCTGCGTAAACTTGCTCTACCTCCTTATCTATTTTGTCATTGTTTTGCACGGCACTTTCCCACAATTGGTCGAAATCGTCCTTTTTGAATTTGAACTTATCCATTCTAAGTTTGTCTTCATCCAGATCATCGCAGATTTCTTTCAGTTTCCTTTCAAATCTACGGACTTTGGTTTGCCAATCATCAAGTTGTTGCGCGTAGGAAGGTGTTTGCGCATGGGCGAAGATAGCTGGTTGTGTGCAGAGCAAGGCAGAAACTGCACAGAGCGTGAGCGCAGCGTGAACCGTCAGATTGGTCTGAAATTTCCATGGAAAATTAATTTTCATGTGGAGTGTCCTTGGGTTTATTTCCTTAGATTATTTCCGGGGTATAACAATGGCGCGGGTTTCACCGGTCTTGAGGGCGAACTCAGGCGTATCCTTGGCTTCCGGCGTATAAGAATGGGGCATGATATAATAGCGGCCCGGCGGAACTTTTAAAACCTTATCAGGGCGCATAAAGGTTTTGATTGGTTTTTGCCCGTCGAGGGGTATTAGGGAGGCACGGTCTGGCGTTCTTTTGTAAGTGCCAGATGCATAGGTCATGCTAATATGGGCGGTCGGTTTGGCAACGATACTGACGTTAACTGTTTTATTGTTTTCAACCGTGATTTCCACCGGATCAAAATAACCTTTACCGCTATGGCCGAGCACCCGGTAGCGCCCGGGTTTTGCGACATCAATTGTACCCGGACTCGCTGTCTTACTTCCGATAGATTTTCCGTCCGCGTCAAGGGCGTGGATATAAGTATAGCCGCCTTTTCTCTTGATATAGTCGCGATCTGCGCCTGCATATTCCGTAGTGATATATCCGGCCTGCATCTGGATTTCGATGATCTGTTCTTCATCAGTTGTAATCGTGACTTCACGCGGCGTCATTGGGTTAAGGACGTTTTTGAATTTATCTCGAAGTTCATAAATTCCCGGTTTCACGCCGGTAGCCCGGTTGGTGTAGGTATTGTAAACAACCTCTTCATTTTGGTATAATTGCCCACCGCGTTGAGCGGTTTCGCCGTTCGGCAGCACATATTTGAACTGAACCTTGACCGTATTGACCAGTTTGTAATCAACAATTGTATGTTCGCCCTCCGTGAGCGTCGCCTCAACTTTCAGCTCATTGTCGTCATTCGGTTTGGAGCGAAATTCATAACTGCCGGGCCCCGCCAGCGCCTCGTCAAAACGGCGGAATCCGAAAATTTGTTTGCCGTCTTGGTAGGCATAAACATGTGCGCCTCTATGTTCTTCGCCGTCTTCGGAAAACTTGGCACTGACAATGGCCGGGCGGGTGATCAGAACATCGACGCGCTTGCTGCCTACGGTGTCAATTTTCACATCTTGTGTGACGGGTTTGTAAATCGATCCGTCCTTTAAAACCACGCCGACTGTCATGGTATAATCCCCTGGACCATCATCGAGCCAGTGCTGGCCATTTGACGATAAATCCATAATTTCGACGCCGTCCTTATAAAGCTTACCAATGATGACAAATGAACGTCCGGTTTCGTCCAGGCCCTGAATGTTGAGGCCATAGCCGCGCACCTGTTTGACAAGTTCAGGCGTGCCTAGTTCGATTTTAGACGCCGCATTCATGGCTTTGATTAGCTCGGCTTCGGAGCCAGCGTCGAAATATTTACCGCCGCCCGTATCAGCGACGCACATCATGGCCTTGCGCTCTATTTCGTTCAGGCCAACACCGACCACATGCACGCGGATTTTGATGCCCTGATTGCGCCATTCCGCCATGAGGGCACACGGATCGATATCGCAGGTTTCTATGCCGTCGCTGATCAGCAGGATATCGCCTTTCCGATTGCCCATGTCCTTGAGCGCTTCGCGCAGGGAATGTGTGATTGGGGTCTTTCCAGTCGGGCGAATGTTGGTGACGGCTTTGTTTATCAGGGGTTTGGCGGTCGTGGAGTCGGTAGCATTGACGATCAATTCGCTGTCCCGGCAATCGGTTTTATCGCGGTGGCCATAAGCGCGAAATGCCAGATCCCGATCCTCGAGGTTGAGATCGAGAACCGAGCTCATGGCGGTGCGTCCCGCTTCGTATTTCCGCGATTTATCTGATAACTCGCCCCACATGGAGTTAGAGCTGTCATAAATCATATAAAACAATCGCCGCGCTTCATCATCTGGCATTTTTTCGGTTTGGGCTAAGGTGCTACCGGAAAAGAGTGACATACAAATTAATAAGCTCAGTAAAACACGCATCATAAGAGAGTCTCCAAATATTAGCCGTGGGAAGTGCCTGCTTAAAGGGCAGGGACGCGGGCATTACTAACCATTCTCCGCCCGCGTCGTTAGATTTTAAGGCAATGGCTTAGTTGCTACGGCCGCCATTCGGATTTCTTTGCGGATCACCTTTGCCATGGTCGCCGCCAGTATCTTTGCCGGAATCGTCATTAACACGTGTGGGCGGTGGTGGCGGCGATGGATCCGGAACATCTGTTGGCGGCCATGGTCGCGGCGCACAAACACCGTCTTTGCCTACGGCAGCCGTGACAAGTTTCCACTCACCCTGTCTTAGGCGGTGGCATTTGCACTGCTCGACTATGGCCGTAGTTTCTGCCTTACAGGCATCGCCTGACTCTTTGCATTGCTCCCACGCTGAAATCAGCGTGTTACATTTACTCATATAGCTGGCATTGGCATTGGTCGCGCCCAGCATTCCAAATGTCATGACCGACCCTAAAATTATTAGCTTAGTTTTCATCATAAGCCCCATATTAAGTGTTGCGCTTGCGCAGGTGCAACGCTTCATCACAGAAATAC
>JAESQI010000106.1 GCA_016765255.1 Robiginitomaculum sp.
CAATATCGACAGCCCATGTTTATAATTGTTTTCTCAAGAGTATAAACCCTCTAATATTGCAGAGGATGAATTTAACATGTAATTAAGTAGTATTATGACATTTCATTTTTCCAGCATATTTAACAAACAATTGCTTAAAGCGCTTGGAATGAGTCTTTTTATAGGCGCTCTGTCGTCGTGCCAAGCGTCCACGGATACGGCCAACAATGCTAAGATCGACGAGAATGGCGGTAATAATACGCCAAATATGTCTGTTTTAGATATGATTTATTGTAAGCCAGATAATTTAGCCTTTATAGCCGCCCATAGAGGGCGGGATAAAAATACGGCCTATCCTGAAAACGCTCTCGAAAGTTTGCAAGCTTTATATGAAAAAAGCGTATTATTTGCTGAAATAGATATTGCACGCCTTAAAGACGGAACATTGATCCTTGCGCATGACGGCGTATGGGAAAGAATATCAAATGGTAAGGGCCCGCTTGCAAACACCACTTGGACACAATCGCAAAAATACTTGCTTAAAAATGCAAAAGGTCAGATTACGCCTTATCACCCAAGCAAGTTCACCACTGTATTAGAATGGGCAAAATATAAGATGGTGTTGGAAATAGATTTTAAATCCTCAGTCAGTGAAAGGATAGTCATCGATAAAATTAAATCTGCAAATATGCTAAACCAAGTTATACTAATATCATATTCTAAAAAACAGGCCTTACGTTTACAATCTATAGCCCCAGAGGCTGCCATAAGTATTAAGGTCAGTAAGTATGGAGATTTCAAGGCTTATCAAGTAAGCGGATTAAACCTTGATACGGCTCTCGGTTGGATCGGCAAACAAAAGCTCGATAGAAGCTTGTCCGGTAAATTCACCCACAACAACATTCCTATATTATCCTCAAAAGATTACCGTTCCTATGATAAACAAACTTTACTCCCTGATTTAATCGTTACTGATTACGCCATATCAGCACAAAAAGATTTTCAAATGAACGCTTCTGATTTAGCACGCATGAGAACATGCATGAATAATAGATAAAATACTTTGCAAAAAATAATATGACCAATTAAATAAATTCATTTACCGCACTCGCAAACTAGCGCTATATTTTAGAGATTTTAAGCCATGCATCACGTTCGGTAAGACAGTCCCAATATTCTTGGATTCTATCTGTAATTTGGTCATGCGCTTTCGCTAACCGCGCCAATAATAAACAATACCCAACAGATATATCTGCAGCAGAAAACCCACTTTCTAAAATAAAATCATGAGCGCCAAGCTGGTTTTCCAATAGAGAAAACATTTTTGTCAATTCAGCCTGCCCCCAATCATCCATATTTTTTGAACGTTGTTCTGGCTTAAAAAAGTGACGTTGATACATAAGGGTTGCAATCACAGGTGCAAGTGAGCTTTCCCCGTAATGCAACCATTGAAGATAACTTCCATATTCTGGATTTTTGATATTTGGGACTAAATTTGCTGACCCATATTTATCCATTATATATTGCATGATAGCAACACTCTCAAACATCACCATCTTTCCGTCTTTAAACGCTGGTACTTTATTAAGAGGATGAACTTTACTGTAGTCATCACCGCCAAATTTTCCGGGGATAAAGTCAAGTGTTTCAACGGTGTAAGGTAAGTTTAGTTCTTCAAGTAACCATAAAACACGCATAGAGCGTGACCGTGGTAAGTGATAAACGGTAAAATCAGATTTAATTATTTTTGGCATAATTTCCCATTAAATTTATAATTTAAGTATTCATACTGTTGAAAAATTCAGCATTATCTTTTGTATCTTTTAATTTGCCAAGTAAAAACTCAATGGCGTCCATAGTACCCATAGGGTTTAAAATACGTCGCAATACATATGTTTTTTGCAAATCAACTGGGTTAATCAACAACTCTTCTTTTCGTGTTCCAGATTTGGTAACGTCAATAGCAGGGAATATTCTTTTATCTGCAACTTTACGGTCAAGCACAATTTCACTATTGCCCGTTCCTTTAAATTCTTCAAAAATAACTTCGTCCATACGAGAGCCCGTATCTATTAAAGCAGTTGCAACAATCGTCAATGAACCACCCTCTTCAATATTACGTGCCGCACCAAAAAACCGTTTTGGTTTTTGCAATGCATTGGCGTCAACACCACCCGTTAATACTTTACCCGAACTCGGTACAACAGTGTTATAAGCCCGCCCAAGCCGTGTGATTGAATCAAGTAATATGACAACATCTTTTCCACGTTCTACTAATCGTTTAGCCTTCTGAATAACCATTTCTGCAACTTGAACATGGCGAGTAGCAGGTTCATCAAATGTAGAACTCACCACTTCACCTTTTACAGATCGCTGCATATCAGTAACTTCTTCAGGCCGCTCATCAATGAGGAGTACAATCACGTAAACTTCAGGATGATTGGCTTCAATAGAGTGAGCTATATTTTGCAATAAGACGGTTTTACCAGTACGTGGAGGCGCAACAATCAATGATCGCTGACCTTTGCCTATCGGCGCAACAATATCAATCACGCGCCCTGATTTATCTTTGACCGTTGGATCAGCCAATTCCATGATCATTCGTTCATCAGGATAAAGCGGGGTTAAATTATCAAAATGGACTTTGTTTTTAGATTGTTCGGGTGTTTCAAAATTTATTGTATGAATTTTTTCAAGTGCAAAATAACGTTCATTATCTTGTGGACTAGAAATTTCTCCTGACAAGGTATCGCCTGTCCGAAGACCAACAGAGCGAATAAGAGATTTAGTTACATAGATATCATCTGGCCCAGGTAAATAATTTGCTTCTGGCGCTCGCAAAAAACCAAATCCATCTTGCAAGACTTCCAATACGCCAGTACCACTTATTTCTACGTCTTGTTCCGCAAGTTCTTTTAAAACACTGACAAAAATATCTTGCTTACGCATTGAACTTGCGTTTTCAATTCCAACCGCTTCAGCAAATTGAATAAGTTGAGCAGGTTTTTTAGACTTTAATTCATCTAAACTTAGCGAAGTAATATCGTCAATATTGATATCTGATGGATCAAGTTTAATAGGTGTGTTCATAATAAAAATAATTCGTTTGAAGGATAATAATTTAAAAATTGGGAAAGCGATACTAGGAATTCCGTTAGGATGTATCTATTGATAAGCTATAAATACCAATTTAAAATTCACTTCGTCAAGCTTTTTTAAAGCTCTGAAATAATTACCAAGAATAATTTTATCCTTCTAATTATTTATTTATAAGTAGTGAGTGTAGTGAAGCCTGTGCATTTGTGAATAAAATTAACGAATAGTTAACTTTTCCTAAGAAACTGTTAATATACACACATTTTATACAGATGATAAAAGCTGACTGTGATTATTAACGTTGCAATAGATTGATTCTAAAGAGTATTTTATGTGCCAATAGATTTATACACATAAGCATACAATACAATTATCAATTAAATCACAGAGGATAAATAGAGATAAACCGTTTCAGTAATTCTTAGCTTTCCTCATAGATAGAAAAACTGATTTTAGGCTGTTAATAAATTAAGTGTTATCCCCATGTAAAAAATTCCGCTAATATAATTATAAATAAAAAAACTATAACTTTGAGGCGTTATGAAAGGTATTTTACAAAAAAACCGCGCGATATATTTTCATGTACATTTGGTTTCAGATTCAACAGGAGAGACGCTTGTAACTATGTCTCGTGCGTCCTGTGCGCAATTCCCACAAGGAAAGCCGATTGAGCATTTATATGCGTTGGTGCGGTCACAGACTCAGCTTGAAAAAGCATTGGGCTTGATAAAGGATTACCCTGGTATCGTATTTCATACTTTGGTTAATCATGAGCGCCGTTTATATCTTGAACAAAAATGTGCTGAAATAAATATGCCCGCAGTGTCAATATTAGATCCTGCACTGGCAAGCTTAGGTCGCTATCTTGGGGTTGCCATGAGTAGTGAAGTTGGTGCACAGCGAACTATGAACGAGCAGTATTTTTCAAGGATTGGAGCTCTTGATTATACAATGGCCCATGATGATGGTCAAAACCAAGAAGGATTACATCAAGCAGAAATATTACTGCTTGGCATTAGCCGTACCTCTAAAACACCCACTTGTATTTACCTTGCTAATCGAGGGTATAAATCTGCCAATATTCCTTTAATTTCAGGCACGGATTTGCCGCCGATTGTCAAAAAATTAAAACACACTTTAATAGTGGGCCTCATATCTTCCCCAGATAGAATTGTAGAAATCCGAAGGCAAAGATTAAGCTCACTTGGCCAAGGACAAACAGATTATGTAGATAAAGATAGTGTGCGAGATGAAATGATGGCTGCAAAAAGAATGTTTACTAAAAACGGTTTTCCAATAGTTGATGTTTCGCGCCGCTCTATAGAAGAAACCGCAGCGCGGATTATCAATATTTATCAAGATTTTCAAGACAGGCAGAAAAAGTTGTGACAAAGCCAATTCTTATTCTTGCCTCAGAGAGTCAAATTCGTCGTGAAATATTGGGAAATGCTGGTATAAAATTTAAGATCAAACCTAGCCGCGTTGATGAAACAAACTTAAAAAAAGAAGCGCTGGATCAAAATAAATCTCCAGAAGATATTGCAAAACTATTAGCTTTGGCCAAGGCGGAAAATATAAAAATTGGAGCCAATACTTTATGCATCGGGGCTGATCAATTGTTGGAAATGGAAGGGGTTATATATGATAAGCCTAGGTCTATGCAAGAAGCACGTATCCGTTTACAAAAGATGCGGGGGCGGGAACATAAATTGGTGGGTGCACTTGTGGTCTGTGAACAGGGGCAAAACCCTTGGATTTACCAAAGTACAACCACGTTGTTTATGCGAGACTTTTCCGATGAATTTCTGGATATATATATGCAAACAGAAGGCGAAGACGTTTTAAAAAGTGTTGGCGGCTATATGTTTGAGCGAGGCGGCGCGCAATTATTTGAATGGGTAGACGGAGATTTTTTCTCAATCCTCGGTTTATCTCTGTTGCCATTACTCGCTTATTTGCGAACACGCGGGGCTCTTATGTCATGATGGCAAATCCGGATATAAAAATAGCGGGTGTGACGGGCTGGCCGGTGCATCATTCCTTGTCGCCATTTATTCACAATATATGGCTGAAAGAACTCGGTATAAATGGAGCTTATACATTATTTGCTATCCATCCGAACGAAGCAGTGCGGGCCTTTAGAAGCTTAACCCGTACGACAATTTCTGGGGTCAATGTAACAATCCCGTTAAAAGAGAAAGCATATGAGGCAGCAGATATTCTTACACCCGAGGCGCAAAAATTGGGCGCTTGTAATTTACTCTATACACAGGGTGAAAACCTAGTTGGCCACAATACAGATGTGGAAGGGTTTTTAGACCCACTGCTTAAAAAAGTAGGTAGGCAATTCATTTTAGGCAATACGGTTTTAGTGATCGGCGCGGGCGGCGCGGCGCGGGCCGTTATTTCTGCGTTATTATCAATAGGGGCTCCTGAAATACGCATGATCAATCGAAATGATAAGCGGGCTGAAATTTTAGCAAAACAGATTAATATTCCGAGCTTATATGCAATACCGTGGAAAGAGCGCGGCAATGCTATTTACGGTACAGGATTGGTGATCAATGCAAGTGCGGGCGGCATGAAAAATGGCAACGCCCTCGATATTGATCTAAGTTATGTAATGCCAGACGGGTATGTATATGATCTGGTTTACACGCCCGAAAATACAGAGCTGCTACAGCAGGCGTGGGATTTGGGCTTAAAAACAATAGGCGGAATTGACATGTTGATTGCCCAAGCCCGTCCATCATTTCGCCTTTTGTTTGGCCAAGAGGCCCCGCTTAATATAGGTTTAAAGAATAGCCTCACGCAAAAACTAAAAGATGCCCGATGATCACTATTGGATTAACAGGCTCTATCGGCATGGGCAAATCAACAGTCTCGCGAATGTTTGAGGATTTAGACGTCGCCGTTTTTGACGCCGATGCAGCCGTA
>JAESQI010000107.1 GCA_016765255.1 Robiginitomaculum sp.
CAATTAAGTCATCTTAGTTTTCGTGATGTGCTTGCGCATTACGGAATTGAAGAACATTGGCCAAGAACAGGGAAGCGGGATCAGATTAAAATTATCTGCCCCTTCCATGACGATCATAAACCGTCTTGCGGTGTGAACCTTGTTAAAGAGGTTTATAACTGCTTCGCCTGCGATGCAGGCGGTAATGCGCTCGATTTCGTGGCGCATATGGAGGGGCTTAATCCTGATAAGACGGATGAGCTTCGTAAGGCCGCATTTGTGGCCGCAGACACTTTCGGAATTGAACAGGCCTTGAAGCGTCCACCTCGCGGTGGGGAATCTAAGGCCAGCAACAAACCGAAAAGCAAAACAGCGAAGGCAAAAAAACCTGTTAGGCTGAAATCTAAGCCTCATAAAAAGAAGGCCAAAGATAAACCAGAAGGGAAGCCAAACAAGCCTTTGAGCTTCACGCTCAACCTTGATCACAAACATCCGTTCATCAAAGAACGTGAGTTTAAAAAAAGGCTGATCAAGAAATTTGGGATCGGGTTTTCTGACAAGGGTATTATGCAGGGACGTATTGCGTTCCAAATCCATAATAGCGGCGGTGAACTGATTGCACATTCTGGCCGTTGGGCTAGTGATGAATTACCAGAAGACGTACCGCGTTACTTGTTACCCAAAGGCTTTCAAAAGAATTTGGTGCTATACAATTTGCATCGTGTTCTTGAAGCCCGCGAAAACAATCCTGATCTTGATACGATTGTAATTGTTGAAGGGTTCTGGTCGGTTCTACGCCTGCATTCTGAAAACGTGCCGTGTGTTTCCACATTCGGCGATATTGTTTCAAAGGCACAAGTCGAACTGCTCGTTCAAAACGGGTTCAAACATGTCATCCTCATCTTTGATGGGGATGAGGGTGGTCGTGTTGGCACGGAATCGTCCCTGCCAATTTTGGCAAAGCGTATGTTCGTTAAAACGGTTGCTCTTGAGGATGGCGTGAAGCCAGACACTATGAGCGAACAAATACTTACCACGCTCCCACGATTTTAGTGGGGGAGTGGAATAAGATTAAGGAACTCCGTTGGGGTTCCTTTTTTAAATTTGTTGAACACTTAGTTAAACCGTCCACGGACATTTGGCCGTGAACTTTATTGATTTACTTCCAGTTGGGATTAATTTTTCCAGCTCCGGACAAAGTAATCCAGACGTCACGAATAGATTTGAGGATTGGGTAGACAACTTTTGCACGGTGTCCACTTCCGAAGGCTTTTAAGAAAAGTCCGGCATGTGAAAAAGTTCGATAATCAGTTTTGGCAAGCTTTTTCATTGCAACAACTCCTCCAAACATTTTCCCGTTTTTCATGAATACGCCGCCATGATCGAGATTAATATTATTCTCCTTGATTTGATCAAGAATTGGATGGTCAGTTTGAGTTCTTGAATCAATAAGCACTACATTGTCTTCAAGTGTGGCACGTTGGTAACTAACAGCTGCATATGTGCAAAGCGGGCAAGCACCATCATAAACGCACGTAATTTCATTTTGATTGTTCATTTAAACGCCATGCTTAATTTTTGTAGATAACATAATTTGCACAGATTAAGCGCGTTTGTCAATTTTTAGTTGATTGAGGGCAACTTTATCACACTTCGGTAGTAACTTTATATAATCGTTCTTGAGGACGATATAAAGCCTGACACTATGGACAACGATATTGTGGCGGCACTTCCTCGCTTTAACTAGCAGGGAAGCCAGCCAAGTTAAGGCCTCGCAGATTCTGCGGGGCTTTTTTACTACTCGTTAAACCCGTGCGAGGCATTTGGCCGCGAACTTTTTCCCCACGGTTGTCGTGCCGCGATAGCAAGGCGACTTCATAGGTTTTAACGGTGGGTTTGCCAGCACATATTAAATGGGCAGGAAAAAGCTATGAAGTCGCGTTGCATAACGCTGACAACCGTGGGGAATAGCGGTAGCGTGGTAAAGGCGATTAGCCAATCCGTTAGGGGCAATCGTTAAGTGTTGGTGGTCGTTGGCCCCGATTAGTTTGCTGGGCAAATATGTGCGGTTGTTCAAATCTGCTTACTATTTGCTTACTGAGAGCATATGTAACAAATATTTAGAATTTTCTTGAAATAAATATTCGTCTATGTTATTGAATTAGTTGACTTAAATGGTGGTGGGAGAGAGATTTGAACTCTCGACCTCAGGATTATGAGTCCTGCGCTCTAACCAACTGAGCTACCCCACCGCATAAATATGTTCAATCTTTAAACAGTGCGTGTCTATAGGCTAATTTTTATGAACTGCCAAGGAGATTTTACTTAAGTTTGTGGGAATTTACGCGGAATGTAATGGGCGGCCAAGAGCGGACAGCCCCGCTTCCATCACGGCTTCTGACAGGCTCGGATGAGCGTGGATCGTGCTCGCGAGGTCTTCGAGGGTGGCGTTCATTTCAAGGGCCAAAACAAACTCGCCTGAAAGTTCAGATATGTGGCGGCCAACGGCCTGTATCCCGATGATCCGCCCTGTGTCTTTAAGGGCGAGTACACGCACAAACCCGCCGCCTTCTGCCGTGCCTGTTGTTAGGGCGCGGCCATTGGCAGCCCACGGAAATTTCCCCGTAACAACGTCAAGGCTTTGCTCTTTAGCTTGCGTAGGGCTCATGCCAACACTGATGATTTCAGGGTCCGTAAAGCAAATCGCAGGAATGGCGGTAGGGTTAAATTCCCGGTTATGACCTGCCAACATTTCTGCCACCATTTCCCCTTGTGCGCTGGCCTTATGGGCCAACATGGGTTCGCCGACAAGGTCGCCAATGGCGTAAACGCCGCGCATAGAGGTTTGGCATTTCTTGTTAACTTTGATAAATGCACCGTCCATATCAATCGCCATATTTTCCAACCCCCACCCTTGTGTGCAGGGTTTGCGGCCTACAGTGACGAGGATTTTATCGGCCTGTAATGTATGTTCCTTGCCGTCGCTGTCTGTGTAAGTCAGAATGTGTTTGCCTGCTTTTGTGCTTAGGGTTTTGGCAAAGCATTTTTTGTGAACAATGATATTATGGTTTTTTAGCCATTTGGATACAGGCGCGGTCAGGCGCTTGTCAAACCCTGGCAAGATGGCGGTGCTGGCCTCAATAAAGGTAATTTTTGTACCCAATTTAGCGTAGGCCATGCCAAGCTCCATCCCAATATATCCCGCCCCGACAACGATCATGTGTTCGGGGATTTGGGTCAGGTCAAGGGCTTGGGTTGACGAGATTACGGGGCCGCCAAACGGCAAGCTCGGCAATTCAACTTCGGTCGAGCCATTGGCGAGGATAACATTTTTAGCCGTTATTTTTATATCGCCAATTTTGCAGGTTTTCGCATTTTCAAATACTGCCCACCCTGTGACGACGCGTACCTTCGCAGCTTTGAGGAGTGCGGTGACACCAGTGCTTAGCTGGTCGGTAATCCCGTCTTTCCATGCAATGGTTTGTTTAAAATTTAGGCTGGGCGCATCTGCACTCAAGCCAATTTTCGAATGTCCACTGGCCGTGAGTTTGGCTTGGTCAAATTTTTCCGCAGCTTCGATGAGAGCCTTGGAGGGGATGCACCCACGGATCAAACATGTGCCGCCGAGCCGTCCATTTTCTACCAAGACTGTATCCAGCCCGAGTTGACCCGCCCGAATAGCCGCCACATAGCCACCGGGGCCAGACCCGATCACCAAAA
>JAESQI010000108.1 GCA_016765255.1 Robiginitomaculum sp.
AGCTGTGCGGACATTTTGCGTATGCTCTTGCGTGTTGTTCCTAACCCTCCTGATTATGTAGCTTTTCCAAAAACCAAACAAGACATCGTATCTTTGCTGGAATGGATGGAGAGAGATAATATTGCGGCCATCCCCTTTGGCGGCGGCACGAGTGTTTGCGGCGGTGTTGAGCCAGATGTTGGCACGTCTTATAACGGCGTTGTCTCTATTGATTTACAATATCTTGACCGCGTGCTTGAAATTGATCCTATTAGCCGAGCCGCTCATTTTGAGGGTGGTATATTTGGCCCCGATCTAGAAACTGCCCTTCGTCCGCACGGGCTGACACTGCGGCATTTTCCGCAAAGTTTTGGTTTTTCGACATTAGGAGGATGGATTGCGACGCGGGCGGGTGGGCATTTTGCGACGCAATATACCCATATTGATGATCTGGTCGAATCTATCTCTATGGTAACGCCGCGCGGTGATATCATTTCGCGCCGCCTGCCGGGCTCCGGGGCAGGCATTTCAGCCGACCGCATGATGCTAGGCTCGGAAGGAACGCTTGGTATTATTACGGACAGTTGGGTTCGTTTGCAAACCCGCCCAGTTTTTCGCACGTCCGTCAGTGTTAAATTTAGCGGCATCTTGCAGGCGGCACGCGCCGTTAGGGCAATTTCGCAATCGGGTCTATTTCCGTCAAATTGCCGCGTGCTAGACCCAATGGAAGCCCTGCAAAACGGCGCTGGAGACGGAACACATGCATTATTATTACTCGGGTTCGAATCTGCAGACCACCCGCTTGGTGCATGGATGGATAGGGCTCTTGAACTCGCATGTGATCACGGCGGCACATACGACCTAGATGCCGTAAAACAATCAATTGGAAATTCTAGCAACACAGAAACAAACCGCGACACGGCGACAGGTGCTTGGCGAAACTCATTTATTCGAATGCCTTATTACCGAGATCAGTACCTAAGGCACGGCGTATTATTCGATACTTTTGAAACTGCAGTTACATGGGATAAGTTTGAAGATTTTCATGCTGGCGTGACTAAAAATATCAATAAGGCAATCGTTGAAGTGACGGGGAAACCGGGGTATTTTTCATGCCGCTTCACACACATTTACCCTGACGGCCCCGCGCCTTATTACACGTTCGGAGCTTATGGAAGTGCCACAGATGATTTGGCTTCGGCTCTCTCGAAATGGCAACAAATAAAAACAGCCGCCAATGAAGCGGTTGTTGGGTTTGGCGGAACGGCGACGCATCATCATGCGATTGGCCGTGACCACCGCAGTGGTTATGAACAGCAAACATTACCGCTCTTTCGAGATGCCTTGCGAGGTATGAAGAAAACCCTAGACCCAGCTGGCATTCTAAACCCTGGTGTTTTGTATGACCCGTCAGATCGGGTTGTAGGTATTACTGGCGCGTTGAAAAAATAGCCTGCTCGACTTTTGTTTTTGCGGTAAAAATTTCACTGTTTCTTCACCGCACTGTATGAGCGGCGGGAGAGTAGGAGGGCTGCTTTGGAGGATAATTGTGTCGTCAGGAAAGGGGGCATCTGTGGACGGTATGCGTTTGGCAAGAAATGTTTTGGGTATTATGTAGTTGGCCAGTAGCGGGCATCTGTTCGGCCTTTGAGTACGGCATTAAATAGCCGAGACGTTAAATAGTATATACAATTATGTGCCCCTAGATTTGTAGACACCTTGTTTGTTATAATTGGAAACAAGGAGAAAGGCGAATGGGCAAGGGAATACGGTATACGGATGAGTTCAAACGGGACGCTGTAGCACAGGTTAAGGAGCGCGGTTACTCGGTCAAAGATGTGTCGGAGCGGCTGGGGATTTGCACCAAGTCGATGTATGATTGGATTAAAAAATTTCATGAGCCAGAAGCGCCGTCCGCAGATATAAGCGATCAGGCACAAGAGAACCGCCGCCTTAGGGCCGAGATTCGGCGCGTTACCGAAGAACGTGACATCTTACAAGGTGCCCTTTAGGGTGAAAAAGGCCACGGTGTACTTCGCAAAGGAAGCCAAGTGAAGTACGCCTTTATCAAGGCGCATCGGTTAGAGTTTTCCATTCGTGCCATGTGCCGCGTGCTGCGCGTTCATCCGAGCGGATCTTACGCGTGGCTTAAGTCTGGCCTCAGTAAAATGGCGCAGCGCCAGCGGCGGTTAACAGGGCTTATCAAGCAATCATGGTTGGAGAGCGGCTGCGTGTATGGCTACCACAAGGTTCATCACGACCTACTTGATCTGGGAGAGAGAGCTGCGCACCTAATACGATTGCTAAGCTCATGCAGAAGTGTGGCCTTCGAGCACAAGTCGGCTACAAGCGGCGCCCTAGCAAATATGGCACCAAGCCATCTATTGTAGCCGCCAATCAGTGAAGCAGAACTTTGATATAGCGGCGCCCGATAGTGTTTGGGTGACGGACATTACTTATATCAAAACTCATGAGGCTGGTTGTTTCTGTCCGAGATAATCGATCTCTACTCACGCCGTGTTGTGGGTTGGTTGATAGCCGTTTGGCGGCGCAAACCCAGAACTAAAGTGATTGTGCACTCCACCCAATGCAGCCACTATACGCCGAGTGCTCGGCAGAGCATTCATTAAATCTTCTAATATGTCATTAACATTCTCTAGGCCGACAGAGATACGGATTAGCCCCTGACTTATGCCGTGTATGGAAAGTTCTTCATCACTATATGTGGAATGAGTCATACTGGCAGGGTGCTGGACAAGCGTTTCTGCGTCCCCAAGACTAACGGCCATTTTGATCATTTTCATCTTATTCATGACGGCGATTCCCGCTTGGCGTCCACCTATGACTTCAAAAGCAATCATCCCCCCAAACATTGCCATTTGCTTCCGGGCCAAGTCGTGTTGCTCGAAGGTTTCAAGCCCTGGGAAATAGATTTTATCTACGGCTTCACATGCCTCCAATTCACTCGCCACAATCATCGCATTTTTACAATGACGTTCCATACGGAGTTCGAGTGTTTTAAGACCACGCATGACCAGCATCGCCGTAAAAGGTGACATTACAGAGCCTGTCATGTCCTTCATGCCTTCAAGGCGAATACGGCTAATATCCTCTTCACTGCCAACAACAAGACCCGCGACTAGGTCGCCATGACCGCCGAGGTATTTGGTGGCTGAATGCACGACAATGTCGGCTCCCAATTCTATTGGGCGTGTTATAACTGGTGTTGCATAAGTGTTATCAACGATAATTTTTGCACCATGTTGGCGAGCAATTTGAGAAATAGCGGCGATATCTACAAGGCCCATATTCGGGTTTGCTGGCGTTTCAAAATAAACAATTCTTGTCCGCGAATTTAATGCGCGTAACAAGTTCTCGGGGTTTGACAAATCTACATGTGTGATTTTGACGCCAAATTTTGTTAGACCATGATTTAGAAAAGCAAATGTACAGCCATATAAAGTTTTATCGACGATAACCTCATCACCAGGTTGCAAAAACGTCCAAAACACAGAGGTAATCGACCCCATCCCTGATGAATTTGCGAGGCCCGCTTCAGCACCTTCAAGACTGGCAATCCGGCGCTCTAATATATCAAGAGTAGGGTTTGAAACACGCGAATAAAAATGCCCTTTACGCTCTCCTGCAAACATTTCACCGCCTTGCTCAGCTGTTTCAAAAGCAAATGTTGATGTCAGATGTAGTGGCGGGG
>JAESQI010000109.1 GCA_016765255.1 Robiginitomaculum sp.
GCTTCTGTTCGCGCGCATAGGCGATCACCTGATCGGCGGACGTCGTAAGTGTACGCCCAGAGGCCGCGCAATAATCTAGCACAGGGTCAAAAACCGCCGCTTGTTTCGTAGTGGGATCAGAGGCAACATAGGTGACTGTATTGGTTTGAGGATCAAAAAAGGATTGGATGTCTGGCGTATTCATGTCTGGCCTTTACGGAATAAAACATATATTAGATATTACTAATATAAGGATATACTCTCTAATTTAAAGGGCTAATATGCACAAAACAGCCGATGAAACAGAAAATAAATCTAATTTTTCGGGGGCTGAAGGCAAGCTTATCAAATCTCTTGGTCTCAATGAGGGGAGTTTTTCCTTGCGGATCGGACATATAGTTGCAAAAAGAGGCGATGTCCTGTTTTGCCCGGGTGATGAGAGTAAAGCGTTTTTGATTTTGCTACAGGGATGTATACGCGTAGACCTGACGACAAAATCTGACCGCGAAATTGTACTCTATCGGGTTAAAGAAGCCGAGACATGTCTCATAACCACAACGGCATTACTTCAATCTGAAGTTTATTTTGCGCGGGGTGTGGCGGAGACAGATATTAAGGCACTGGCATTATCTGCATCTGATTTCCATACTGCCTTAGCCGTGTCCCCTGTGTTTGCCCAGCATGTTTTATCCGACTATGCGCGCCGCGTAGAAAGCCTCGTTGGCCTTATTGATCGCTTGACGTCCAAAGATGTGAAAGCCGATATTGCGGCAGCTTTGCTGGCAGAAATGGACGAGGACGGCGTGGTAACTATAACCCAAACTGCCTTGGCTAGAAATATTGGAACAGCCAGAGAAGTGGTATCGCGTAAACTCTCGGAACTGGAAACCCACGGTATCGTGAAGCGAGAGCGTGGCCGTATTCGCGTTTTGGATAAAACAAAGCTGATGTGACTTAGTCACATTGGCTGTGTAAAAACTGTGCTATAATCATTGAAGTTGATACAGATCAAGTTAGTAAAAAAGGGAAATGATATGACAAAAAATGTTGGAAGTATTGAACGCTTATTGCGCATTTTGATTGGTGCTGCACTCGTAGCATGGGCATATTTCGGTAATGTGCCGTGGGCTTATCTTGGTGTTGTACCGCTACTAACAGGACTTGTTGGGTGGTGTCCTCCTTACGCTATCTTCGGGATAAACACCTGCAAGATGAAAAAATAATCCGATTGGTTCAAGTCTTATGGCTTTGACCTCGAACAGCCTGCACCGCGCCCCGTTGCAGGCTGTTCACAATTTCTTGAAAGAGACAACCTCCTTTCTTGAGGTGACTTTATGTGCACACGCCCAATATAGAATAAGAAATTAAGCTTGGAGCCTCCATGATTGCCAGTATTGAACAAAATGAAGGTATGATCCGCCTTTTTGTATTTGGCGGAGTTCTGGCGCTAATGTTGCTTTTAGAAACCCTGTTTCCACGTAAAGAGCGCACACAAAATCGCGCTAAGCATATTGCTAATAATCTAGGAATCGTTGTGTTTTATACCCTCGTCATGCGCGTAGTTTTTCCAATCGCTGCCATGGGCACAGCCGTATTTGCGGCGTCAAAAGGCTGGGGAATTTTAAACCTCCTAGATTTTCCCATTTGGGCGCATATTGTCATTTCCGCCATTTTACTGGACATGGCCGTTTATTGGCAACATGTTGCCTCCCATAAATTCCCGATGATCTGGTCTTTCCATAAAATGCACCATGCTGACCGCGATATTGACGCCACCACTGGAATCCGTTTTCATCCCGTCGAAATTATTTTGTCTATGTTGTATAAAATGGTTATTGTCCTGATTTTAGGGCCGCATGTGATTGGCGTATTTTTGTTTGAAGTTCTCTTAAACGGCTCGGCTATGTTTAATCATGCCAATATACGCTTGCCGCTTTGGCTGGATAAAACAGTCCGAATTTTGTTTGTTACGCCTGATATGCACCGTGTACATCATTCGGTGATTGTCTGCGAGACCAACTCCAATTACGGATTTAACCTCTCTATATGGGACAAAATATTTGGCTCCTATATTGACCAACCAAAAGAAGGTCACGACGGCATGACCATTGGTTTGCCTGAATATCAAACGGACGAACCTTCGAATATTTTATGGTGTCTAAAACTGCCATTTACCAAATAACCAACTTAAAGGAACGTATCATGAAAACACGCATTTTTACCCTTGTAATGGTCGCAGGACTAGCGGTGCTACCAGCCTGCTCGAAAGCGGACGCCGCTAAGCCAGTGCAAAGCCCGGCGGCAAACCATCAGGAGTTAGGGACTAAAATTACCCATGTAAACGCAGTGCAATCTAGTGCGTGGATCAAGAAAGATGCTGACATTATTGTCCTCGACATCCGCACGCCAAAAGAGTTTAACTCTGGTCACATAGACGGAGCTATCAACATCAATTTTTATGATGCAGATTTTGCGTCCCAATTAAGCGCTCTTGATATGTCCAAAGACTATGTAGTTCATTGTCGCTCTGGGGGCCGTTCGGGAAAATCACTGGCCACCTTTAAAAACCTTGGCTTCAAGCACATTGTTCACATGGACGGCGGTATGAAGGCATGGAACAAAGCCAGATTGCCAATCGTGAAGTAGGGATATATGCAAAAAATATTGATATTCGGGGCGCTGGCTTTAACACTTACTGCGTGTGCTCCTAAAGTGAAAGAAACTGCCCTCATGCAAGACGGACTGATTACCAAACAAAGCGAGCATAGCGTCGATGTGACCATTGACCGTCTTGAGGCGGTGGTCACAAAAAAGGGACTCACAGTTTTTGCGCGCATTAACCACCAAGAAAATGCGGCTAAATTGGGCATGGAAATGCCAGCCTCGACGTTGCTGATTTTCGGTAGCCCAAAAATTGGTGCGCCTTTAATGAACATATCTCCAACCATCGGCATAGATTTACCCGTCAAAGCTCTGTCCTATCTAGGGGCGGACGGGAATGTGTATTTGTCTTACAATGACCCGAATTATTTGAAACTGCGCCATGGGTTAAGCGGTGAGCAACCTGCACTCACAAAAATGAGCGGTGCGGTTGGAAAACTTACAGCTTACGCAGTTTCTGAATAATAGCCCTAGGTATTTGCGACCGAACACCTATATGCAAGTTTAGATAATGTAATTTGTTCAGGTCGTTATGAAACTCACTCATGTAGATATTCACGAAGCCCATAAACAGCTAACCTCCAACCCCGAAATTATGATTTTGGATTTGCGGACGGAGGAAGAGTTCGAGCTATTTTATATTGAAGGGGCGGTTAATGTAGACGCGACTGAAAAATACTTTGCTTTTGAAATTGGTGAACTCGACAAAGATAAAACCTATCTCATTCATTGCCATTCAGGGGACCGAAGCCTCAAAGCATTGGATGAGTTTAAAAAACAGGGCTTTAAACACATCATCCACATGGACAGCGGTATGCGCGAATGGAATCACAACAAACTCCCCGCCATTTATAACTGGACGATTTAAGGCGGCTCCTCATCCTCCAATCTTCCGTTCATCGCTCATCCCGCTGAAAAGCGGAATCTCTTGCCAA
>JAESQI010000110.1 GCA_016765255.1 Robiginitomaculum sp.
AGACTGCTGCAAAAATTGCCAGAAACCTATCTGCACCGTTAGGGATTGCTTGTTTTCGCCCGCACCCTAGCCGTTTTTTCAGACCCGACACACCGCCCTTTCGCTTGATGAGTTCGCGCCTGCGCGCCATTATATTAAAAGAAATGGGGGTGCAAAACCTCTACGAAATTCCGTTCGATAAAGCCTTGACCCAAATGGACGATGAGGAGTTTGTAGAGACGGTTTTGCACCAAGGACTGGGGATAAAACACGTCATCGTCGGCGAAGATTTCCGCTATGGTCATAAGCGCTGCGGTGATTTTGACAGCTTAAAAAAACACTGCGTCGCTCGCGGCATTGGCGTGACAGGTATTGCCTCCATTAGCCTGCATAAAAGCTACGGCAAATACGGCTCCACAGAAATCCGCGAAGCCTTGCGAGAGGGCGACGTGTTTTTTGCCGCCCACATGTTATCGCGTCCGTGGATTATGGACGGAGAAGTGGTGCACGGAGATCATCTTGGTCGCACGCTCGGCTTTCCCACCGCTAATATTTATTTTGATGACCGCATCCATCCAAAGCCCGGCATTTACGCTGCCGAGTGCCGCCTAGACGGCGAAACTCAGTGGCGTAAAGGTGTCTCCTATGTGGGGGCGAGGCCAACAGTGGGCGGCAAAGACCATAGACTGGAAATGCACATTTTTGATTTCGACGCCGATATTTATGGCCGCATCCTAGACGTGGCTTTGCGCAGCTTCATCCGCGAAGACAAAAAATTCGACAGCCTAGACGACATGGTCGTACAAATGAAAAAAGACAAGGCGGGCGCACGAGCAATTTTCGGGATTTTATAAAATTAGCTGTCATCCCAGACTTGATCTGGGATCTTTTTATTCACGAATGCTGATTTATAAATCGAGATTCCAGCCTGCGCTGGAATGACATGTTTCCTTACCCCATTTATGGGCGAGGTGCCCCGAAGGGGTGGAGGGGCAATATTTAAGCTCTTTCTTATCTGCCCGCAAGATGGCTCCCCCTCCGACCGCTACACGGCCACCTCCCCCATAAATGGGGTGAGGAAAGATGAGATTTAAACCACCCTCGTCGCCAATTTTAACACAGCCCAATAGCTCGGCTTCGTTTCCATTTTCTGGCCGTAGCCTTCACGCATTAAAGCCGCGTGGAATTTTTTGAACCTAAAACACGGCACATACATATAGAGATGATGCTCCACATGGTAGTTAACCCAATAAGGGGCAACGAAAACGCGGGCTAGGAAATTGGCGTGTGTGGTGCGGGCTGTGGTGAGCGGGTTGTCAGGGGTATGGCCAGTTTCAGCGTGTTCGGCGATATTGCGAATACGCAAGACGAGTTGAAACACCGTCAATAGCGGGACAAGCCACAAAGCCACATACACCCACCAATATCCCGCCAGCCAAAAAATGGTAAAGGCAAAACCATTGACCATATACGGCCCGACAACGGTTTTCAGGTCAATCGCTTGATAGCCTTTAATAGACTTTCCTTTGCCAAAAATTTTAGTCAACAGAAGCAAGAGTTGCCCGCCGCGCAGTTTAAGCCCCGTTAGGCCCGAAATATCGCGCAGGAGTTTGCGCACCATGCTAAGGCGGCTTGTGGGGAATGCGGCTGAAAGGCTCAAGTCTGGGTCATTTTCTTGTTGCACATATTTATGATGTTTGAGGTGATATGTGCGGTAGGCGTTTAGTTCTAGCCCGATTGGAAAGGCGAAGAGATACTGCCCAATTACTTTATTCAAACGCGGCGTTTTAAACAAAATACCGTGGGCAGTTTCGTGCATTAAAATCGCCATGCCAAGCTGCCGGCCACCAATAATGGCGATAGCGATGATATAGGTGAGTAGGCTGGGAAATAGAACAAATAAAGCCCCCGCCGCAATGATCGTGCCCCAACAATGCAATGTAAGCCCCCATCCCCAGAGATCAGAACGCCTACTTAAAGCCTGCACTTCAGGTTTTGGTAGATATTGTATTTTGCTGTTTGCAGTGGTCATAATCCTAGCTTAAACAAGAATGTGGATAAGCGCAAATCACATATGTGAATATCGCGATAACAAAACTGGAGCCGTCATGATCCCCAATCAACGTGATAAATTCGATATGCCCGAAGATGTCGCCTATCTAAATTGCGCCTTTATGTCCCCACTTATGCACAGCGTGGTCAAAGCGGCAGAGGCAGGTGTGGCGTTTAAACAAAATCCGTGGACATATTCGGGGCCAGATTTTTTTACCTATAGCGAAGAATATCGGGGTTTGGCCGCGCAATTGATTAACGCACCCACAGATAACATCGCCATTATCCCCTCGGCCAGTTACGGGTTGCAAATCGCTGCCAATAATTTACCACTCTCCAAAGGCGGCGAAGTCTTGGTGATTGAAGATCAATTCCCGTCCAACATTTATCCGTGGCAAGAAAAAGCCAAGGTATGCGGCGGCAATATTCATACGGTGATGCGTCCCGATGACCATGATTGGACGAAGGCCGTTCTTGGCGGCATTGGGAAAAACACGGAAATTCTAGCACTGCCTGCGACCCATTGGGCGGACGGCGGGTATCTGGATTTGGAAGTTATCGGAGACGTGGCGAGAAATGTCGGCGCGGCCCTTGTACTCGATTTGACCCAATCACTCGGCGCCATGCCGTTTGACATTGCCAAAGTGCGGCCAGATTACATGGTGGCGGCAGGGTATAAATGGCTAATGGGGCCATATAGTTTGGGGTTTTTATATATGGACTCCAAATGGTTGGAAGGCGCACCCCTCGAACATAATTGGATGAACCGGGCGGGGTCTGAAGTTTTCTCCCGCCTCGTCGATTATCAAGACGGATTTCAAGCGGGTGCACGGCGATTTGATATGGGCGAAAAATCCAACCCCGCCCAGCTCATGAGTGCAAGCGCCGCCCTGACGCAAGTCTTGGATTGGGGCGTGGAAAATATCGGTAAAACTCTCGGGGCTCGCAACCGCATCATTGCAGGAAATGCTCGCCAACTTGGCCTAACCGTACAGCCAAACAAATTTCGTTCGCCGCATTATTTAGGATTTGGATTTCCGAATGGAATACCGAAAGGCCTCGCAGAAACCTTGGCCGCCCAAAATATATTTGTCTCCATAAGGGGCAGTTCCGTCCGCGTCACCCCGCATCTTTATAACACAGGCGAGGATATTGAGCGGTTGATGGATGTGTTGCGCGGTGAAGGTAAATAATGTTGCAATCTATAGCGCATAATTCTAGCCTCAGGATTGTGTCCGGGGACTAGAGGTTCGTGGAATGTTAAAATGCGCCCTAGCATTCCAATCCGCCCCATGTTACGCCGCCACTATGAAATTGATCGTGCGCATAGACATACGAATTATCAGCCCGACTTCCTAGTGGACGTCGGGATAAAGAAGCTTGCCCACACACAGATTTAATTTAAAGATATTTCCATGACAGATTCGAATACGCCTCGCGATTACCGCGAAACCTTATTTCTCCCTAAAACCGATTTTCCGATGCGGGCAGGCTTGCCCAAGAAAGAGCCCGAGTGGCTCGCCCATTGGCATAAAATCGACCTCTATAATAGCTTGCGAAAACAGAGCGCCAACAAGCCAAGCTATGTGCTGCACGACGGCCCGCCTTACGCCAATGGTCATATCCATATGGGCACGGCTATGAATAAAATCCTCAAAGACATGGTCACTCGCGCCCACCAAATGATGGGCTTTAATGCCAATTATGTCCCCGGATGGGATTGCCACGGCCTTCCGATTGAGTGGAAAGTCGAAGAAGAATTTAGGGGCAAAGGCCGCACCAAAGACCAAGTGCCGGGTTCCGAATTTAGAAAGCGTTGCCGTGAATACGCAAGCAATTGGCTCGACATTCAGCGCGAAGAATTTAAACGCCTCGGGGTCATCGGCGATTGGGACAATCCCTACAAAACCATGAACTTCGAAAGTGAAGCCATTATCTGTGGCGAACTCTTAAAAATCGCTAAAACAGGGCAACTTTACCGTGGTTCTAAACCCATCATGTGGAGTCCTGTCGAACGCACTGCCTTGGCCGAAGCCGAGGTGGAATATGCCGACCGCCGCGCCACGCAAATTTATGTTAAATTTCCTGTTCAATATTCTGGAGTGCAGTCGGTCGAAGAAAATAGGCCTCACTATTCCAATATTCTTGATGCAAATATAGTTATTTGGACAACAACGCCTTGGACAATTCCTGCTAACCGTGCCGTATGCTTTTCAGAGCGTATTAAATATGGCTTATATGAAGTCACTGAAATGGAAGAGGCCGAGTTTGAGCCGTGGTCAAAACCCGGCGATAAGTTAATTGTAGCGGATGATTTGTGGGAAAAAGTTGCAAAAGCTGGGTTAGTTAAATCAGCGAACAGAATGTTTGACATTACACCTGAATGGCTCTCGCAAACTCTCCTAGACCACCCCCTCAAAAACATGGAAGGCGCGGAAAATAAATTTGATTTCAAAGTACCTCTATTGTCTGGCGATCACGTCACCGCCGAAGCGGGTACGGGGTTTGTGCATACGGCGCCTAGCCATGGTGAGGATGATTATATTGTCTGGATTTCCAATCAAACTAAACTTGAGGCTCTTGGTATAAACCCCAAAGTGGATATGACTTTGGATGATGATGGTTGTTACACAGATGTATTGCCGACCCGTTTCCAAGGTCTCGATGTTATCCGCACGTCTGGCAAAAAACGCGGGCAGGACGGGAAGGCTAATCCTGAGGCTCTGAAAGCCTTGATGGAATGTGGCAATCTTTTGGCGCGTGGGATTATGACGTTGCGCGACGCCCATTCTTGGCGCTCCAAAGCGCCCGTTATTCGCCGCGCCACGCCACAATGGTTTATCTCTATGTCTAAAGACGGTCTTAGGGATAAAGCGCTCGCCGCCATCAAAGACACCATTTGGTATCCGGCTAGGGGTGAAAACCGTATCCGCGCTATGGTCGAGGACAGGCCAGATTGGCTCATTTCCCGTCAACGAAATTGGGGCGTTCCGATCACCCTAATGGTCAATAAAGAAACGGGTGTATTGCATACGGATTTGCCGCAAGCCGACGAAATCAATGCTCGTATTCTCGCCGCCGTAAATGCCACAGGTGTGGATGGTTGGTTTGACGCAGATATTGCCGATTTGATGGGCGATGTCCGTTCTGAAAATTGGGATAAGGTCACAGATATTTTGGATGTTTGGTTTGATAGCGGCTGCACCCACGCGTTTTGTTTAGAGAAGCGCGACGATTTACCGTGGCCAGCAGACCTCTACCTTGAAGGCACTGACCAACATCGGGGTTGGTTCCAAAGCTCGCTGATGGAAGGCTGCGCAACCCGTGGCCGCGCCCCTTATAAAGCCGTGCTCACTCACGGATTTGTCATGGCCGAAGATGGTCGCAAGATGAGTAAATCTCTGGGCAATACCGTTGCCCCTGAAACCGTAATTCGCCAATTCGGCGCGGAAATTCTGCGCCTATGGGTGGCCAGTTCTGACTTTACCGAAGACTTGCGCATTGGCGACGAGATCATCAAAACCTCCGCAGATGCTTACCGTAAACTCCGCAATACCCTGCGCTATATGATCGGGGCTTTGGACGGGTATGACGAAAAAGACGCAGTGGAATATACTGACATGCCCGCCCTTGAAAAATGGGTGCTACACAGACTGACCGAACTTGATGAACAGATACGTAAATCCTACGCCGAGCATGATTTCAAAAAAGTATTCACCAGCCTGTTTAATTTTTGCACCAATGATTTGTCGGCGTTTTACTTCGATATTCGCAAAGACGCGCTTTATTGTGACCCGCTAGGCTCGACCAGACGAAGAGCCTGCCGCACCGTCATGGATGCTCTCTTTAACCGCCTCACCTTGTGGCTCGCGCCAATCCTCTGTTTCACCATGGAAGGAGTCTGGCAAACCCGTCACAACGGTAATGACATAGAAGGCAGTGTGCATTTTGAAGAGTTTCCTGAAACGCCTAGTGCGTGGAAAAATGGGCACTTAAATGTCAAAATGAAAGCCATCCAGTTGCTAAGAGATGATGTTTACGCACAAATAGAACCTTTGCGTGCTGAGGGTAAAATAAGGTCTTCCTTAGAGGCGAAGGTGCACATTGATTGTGCTAATTCTAATTTGGATGATTATATCAAGAGTTTTGGGCTTTTAAATTTATCTGATGACGCTAATCCTAGCGATACACTTGCAGATTATCTTATCGTGAGTGAATATTCATTCACTATTGTTGAGTCTGCCAAAAATGTGTTAGATAAACCTAATGAGGATGAAGAAAAAATTGAGATTGAGTTTTTAAGCAATGATAATGAATTTTCCAAATGCGAACGCTCATGGAAATATTTTAGGGACGAGGATAGAGTGGGAATCACGCCGCGTGATGTAATTGCCACCAAGCAATGGGATGAAATTCATGGATGATTATTCTTCTACTCCGCTCATCCCCGCGAAGGCGGG
>JAESQI010000111.1 GCA_016765255.1 Robiginitomaculum sp.
GTCCATCTTGGAGCATTTAGACGCCTATACCGCCCCGCGCCTTGTGGAGTATTTTGACCGTGATCCATGCGAGCCGCAATATGAATACAGCATGATGCGTAAGGGTATGGTCAATTCCTCTGCGCCCGCTCCTATTGAAAGGCAGGCAGCTTTGGGCGTCACTATCGAGGAAAGTTTTTCGGTCGGGGAATATGATATTCTCATTTTGTCCGCCAAGGAAAGCGGAGGCCTGCAAACATGGCTGACCCAAAACGGCTATAAAGTTCCCGACGGGGCAGGGAAAATATTACGGAGCTATATCAAGCAAGGCATGAAATTTTTTGTCGCCAAGGTGAACCTTGAAGAAAAAGCGAAAATTGGCGGCGAAATGTTGCGCCCGATTGCTGTGGCGTTCGAGTCTCCTAAATTCATGCTCCCCATTCGCTTGGGAACAGTAAACTCAAAAGGAAAGCAAGATTTGTTTGTCTACGCTCTGACAAAAAATGGCCGGGTGGAGACCACAAATTACCGCACCCAAAAAATCCCGTCTAACAAAGAAATACCCGTATTCGTCAAAGACAAGTTTGGCGATTTTTACAAGGACATGTACACAGAAACCGCTCGCAAAGAGGGGGGGAACGGCCTGTTTATGGAATATGCATGGGATATGGGCTGGTGCGACCCGTGCGCCGCTGACCCACTATCCAAAAATGAACTCCGTGAACTTGGCGTGTTCTGGCTGGATGGGGATAGGGATTTAACGCCAACCCAACGAAAGCTAATCCGCAGGCCTCGCCCACAAGCACAAAATGTCTTTGTCACTCGCTTGCATGTCCGCTATGACGCACAGAGTTTCCCCGAAGACCTGAAATTTCACCAAACAGGGGATAAATCTAATTTTCAAGGTCGCTATATCATGCGCCACGCTTTTAAGGGCGAAATGAAGTGTGATGCGGCACTAGGTTATAAAAAGTCGGTGAATAAACGCTTGAATACGGAAATCAACACGCTGGCCAATCTTACGGGCTGGGAGCGTTCGTATATCCGCACAAAAATTGATGAGGACGGAAAAGGCAAGCCGTTTGATCTGACCGGAGAGACACAAAACCACGATTGGTGGAACCGCATTTGGCCTCAACAAAAGGACTGATTTTACGTCTATTCTTGCGCCACTATAAATTTCCATTTTCCCGCCTCTATTAGCAAAATTTTAGGGTGTCGGCCCTAAAGTTAATCTATGTGGGATGAAGGGGCCGAAATTGGTAAGTGATAAACACCGTCAGGCGGATGCATTTGTAAGCCAGCTTACATATGTAAAGGAGCCTGTAATTAAGCAAATTGTCCTCGCCTTTCTTTGGGCGGGCGGTGTATATATTGCATTGGGATTGACAATAGCCAGTGGTTGGCTTGCTATTGCCCTCACGATTGTTCTTATCCCTAATACCGCTTATTTTCACAAAGCCTTTTCTTCAAAACCTGTGTTTTTTGGGGAACGTATTTTTTCTTTACTTGGTGCAGGTGTATGGGCATTTGCGCCGTTTATGGTCTGGCAATCTGGTGAGGGCATCTATGATACTTTGGCTATAATGATGCTGGGGATAGGGTTTTTGCTGGTCCTGAATACCTACCGTTCTACCCCGAAACCTGCCGTCATAATCGCAGCGCCTTATCTTATGCTTATGGCATGGTTTTTATACCAATCCCGAATGAATGCGACCATTATTTTGTCCATTATTGCAACAATTGCTTATCTTGGAACACTGGCAGGGTTTCTCTATACAGGCTATAAATCCAAGCAGGCTCTCATCACATATAAGATTGAGCAAGACGAATTGAGCGCAAAACTGGTTGAGGCCCGCGACGAAGCCGATAAGGCAAATCACGCAAAGTCTACATTTTTAGCCAATATGAGCCATGAACTTCGTACACCCCTTAACGGAATTCTAGGCTTGACTGATGTATTGTTGGGCGAAGTCACCGTGCCTGCCCAACACAGTAAATTACAATTGGTGAAAGAGAGTGGTAGAAACCTGCTTGAACTCTTGAATGATATTTTGGATATTTCAAAAATTGAAGCAGAGAGTGTGACCTTAGAGCAAGCGGAATATCATCTTGAAAGTGATTTTTACAATCATTTTGCATTCTGGAAGCCGTTCGCGGATAAGAAAAAAGTTAAGCTTGTTTACCAAAAGCAAAAAGGCCTACCCGAGAAAATTATCCTTGATAGTTTAAGATTACGGCAATGTCTTAATAATCTCATCACTAATGCGCTAAAATTCACGCCAGAAGGCGGGCAAGTGACAGTTACTTTGACTGGGAAAGAAATCAAGGGACGTTATGGCATATGCTTTTCTATCCACGATACGGGTATAGGCATGAATACGGAGCAGATGAGCCGTATATTCCAACCCTTTAGTCAAGCAGATGTGACAACAACGAGAAAATTTGGCGGCACGGGGTTGGGCTTGATGATTACCCGGAAACTTGCCCGTCTCATGGGCGGCAATGTCAATGTTGAAAGCGTTGAAGGTAAGGGAAGTGTGTTTCGTTTGTCAATAATGGCTGATATCTCTGATGGGTGTTCGCATGATATTAAACCAACTAAGCCTCTAATAAATACATCCGACATACCTATACGAAATAAATTAATTCAAAAAAAGCATACACAAAATTCTCCTGTCAACTTTTATGGTCAAAAGTGTCTAGTCGTAGAGGATAATGACGTCAATACGGAAGTGTTGATGATGTTGTTGGAGCCTTATAATCTCAAAGTTACTGTGGCCGAAAATGGACAAGAAGCTTTGAATGCTTTGGGCGAACACGTGTTTGATTTTGTGCTTATGGATCTGCAAATGCCTGTCATGGATGGCCATGAAGCGACACAGCGTATTCGTGCAAGTGGTCAAAACTACAACAAAATACCAATCATCGCTATGACAGCGAATGCCATGCCTGAGGATAAAACAGCGTGTTTTGCAAGTGGAATGAATGCCTATGTTTCAAAGCCTTTAAATCGGGAGCGACTTGCTAAGGCCATAGAAAGCTCTCTACGTGTGACCAAGCTTATTCCGCAGGTTTATAAGGCGGTGAGTTAGGCTGGAATATAGGTGATAATCAGCTGAGAATAATGCCGTAATAAGACCAAAGTTTATTCGATTTTAGCCTGTCAAACATTTGCCGTACCCCCTTAAAAGTGTTACGTTTTAGCGATGATTAGCGCGATTCGGTTCTGATCATAATTTATTGGTGGGTGAGTAGTTTGAGCGACGACAATGACATTCCCGTAAATGGTCAAAACGGAGGCGATACACCTCCACCTGTTGGCGAAAATACGACGCCTCCACTGCCGCCTGAACAGGGTGTTTCCCCGATTGATATCGAAGAGGAAATGAGCCGTTCTTATCTCGATTACGCTATGAGTGTAATCGTGAGCCGGGCCATTCCCGATGTGAGGGACGGTCTTAAGCCTGTACATAGACGTATATTATACTCCATGCACGAAAATGGCTTTGTACGTGAGAAGCCTTATAAGAAATCAGCGCGTGTCGTCGGCGACGTTATTGGTAAATACCATCCTCACGGCGATAGTGCGGTTTACGACGCCCTTGTAAGGCTTGCACAGGACTTTTCTA
>JAESQI010000112.1 GCA_016765255.1 Robiginitomaculum sp.
AAATTTGAAACCTTGATGCGTTCCATAACAAATTTAACTCTAAGTGAAGCTCGCCATAACGAAAAGCGCGTGAGTATTTCCTATACCACAGATTTTGGTGAAATAGGCTTGGCGATTGCCAATACAATACAGGAATTTATCGAAATACTGTGCCTCAATATTGTTAGCCATAGTGTGCGAAGGAATGGAAGCACGCAAATTTCTATTACGGGTCAAGCGAAGAGCAGTGCTTATATATTTGATGTGCAATGGACGGGAGCCTCCCTGCAATCGCGTGCTAAATCTGATGTGTATTTAAGTCGGGTCATATCAGAACTCATCAGAAATGGTGGCACTACCGAATTTAGCGGGGGTGGCGACAGCAGACAAAAATTGGTCATCAATTTTCCCCGTACACACCGACACTATATGGCTGAACTTAAAACTTCAAAACTGCCATATGATGATCAAGACGCGATACAAAAAGGAGCGACAGGATGAGCGCCGTACAAAAAACTTGTTTAGTGGTTGACGATTCAAAAATGATCCGAAGGGTTGCCTCGCGCATCTTAAGGGATTTAAAATTTGAGCCGCTCGAAGCCCCCGATGGCAGCAAAGCCATGGAGATGTGTAAAGTCTCAATGCCAGACGCGATCTTGCTGGATTGGAATATGCCGATCATGGACGGGCTATCATTTTTAAAAGCTCTACGCAAAGAACCAAATGGGGATACGCCAATTGTTGTATTTTGCACAGCGGAGCGCGACGTCATGAAAATTACAGAGGCCCTAGAAGCCGGCGCCAATGAATACGTAATGAAACCATTTGATTCAGATATTTTGGAATCAAAATTTAGCGAAGCGGGTTTGGTATAAATTATGAGTGCTGTGCTGTCTCTAGAACCAAGTTATTATGATGCTTTAAAGCGCCTCACCTTGGAGCTTGCGGGTATTACTCTGGGGGATGATCACACTTTTTTAGTGGAAACGCGCCTGTCTGCCTTAGCGCGCAAGGAGGGGTTTGAAAACCTGTCCGATATGATTGACCAATTGTTTTCGCGAGGCCAAACGCGTCTTGCGATCCAAATTGTATCTGCGCTTTTGGAACGCGCTACCCAGTTTTTTTCTGATAGGTCAGGATTTGAAATTTTAGGCGATAAATTATTGCCTACCCTCCATCCGCTCTATAGAGGCGGAACGCTGCGCATATTGTGCTATGGGTGTAGCTCTGGTCAGGAAGTGTATAGTGTCGCCATTTTGGCCAGCCGTATGAAAGATGTATTTCCAGATATGAATATTGAAATTATCGGTGTTGATTATCCGTCTCTAGCCCTAGAGCGGGCTAAAGAAGGCCGGTTTACCCATTTCGAAGTCCAGCGCGGTCTGCCTATTCGTCATCTTGTCGATTATTTCACGCGAGACGGAGAGGACTGGGTTGTGAATGAGAGTTTACGGGCTATGGTTTCCTTTGCCGATCATAATTTATTGTCAGACCCCAATAGTCTGGGCACTTACCAAATTGTTATGTTTCGTGGCAGATTATCGCAATATTCCCCAGCGGCTGTTGTTCGGATTATGCGCCATCTGAGTGCCCTCACATCGGCCAACGGATATTTAATGCTCGGGTCACAAGACACGATCGGAAAATTAAATTACGGGTTTGAAAAAAAGCCGATTGCGCTCGGCTGTTACGTTAAGCCAGCTGAAATAAAAATTGAGGCGGTTATAGAAGCTGCTCCAGTGCGCTCCGCGCCCCCTGTCGAATATAAAGACATGTATAGGGCATAAAAAAAAGCTCCGCGAAACACGGAGCTTTTTCTGATTGCTTAAGGTGTGGGAGTTTTAAGCAGTTAAGCGGTCAGTGCTGGGTTCACGTAGAACATATCCACGCCCCCATACAGTTTCTATATAATGTTCGCCGCCAGAAGCCGAAGCCAATTTTTTGCGAAGTTTACAGATAAAGACATCAATAATTTTAAGCTCTGGTTCGTCCATACCACCGTATAGATGGTTGAGGAACATTTCTTTGGTAAGGGTTGTGCCTTTGCGCAAAGACAGAAGTTCCAGCATTTGGTATTCTTTGCCAGTGAGGTGAACGCGGTGTTCGGCCACTTCAACTGTTTTAGCATCCAGATTAACCGCAATCTCACCTGTTGTGATAATAGATTGGGCATGACCTTTAGAGCGGCGGACAACGGCGTGAATGCGGGCGACCAATTCGTCTTTGTGAAAAGGCTTGGTCATATAATCGTCAGCACCTGTCCCAAAGCCTCTGACTTTCGTATCAATATCGGACGTGCCTGATAAAATGAATATCGGTGTGTTAACTTTGGCCATGCGCAAGGTTTTGAGAACATCAAAACCGGGCATATCGGGTAGGTTAAGATCAAGCAGGATGATATCATAATCATAAAGCTTGCCCAAATCAATGCCTTCCTCGCCTAAATCGGTGGTATAGACATTAAAGCCCTCAGACTTGAGCATCAATTCGATACTTTGCGCTGTGGCCATATCATCTTCGATTAGAAGTACACGCATATATTTTCCTCCCAGTAGCCCTTTCGGGCGAATCACTTCTTAAAACAAGTTAACTGAATGTGACTCATAGGTGAATCCCGTAAATCAAATGTTAATGTTAATAATAATTTTTTAGGTAAATGTGTGCCATTTTGAAAAAACCGCGATAAAACGGTTTTTTTTTGCGGATTTGTTTACGCAAATGTAAGCTCATTGCCTTATAAAACAGCCAAGGTGAATACACCATTGGTAGGTATTAGGTGAAATTATGAAACATTCCATGGATAAAACTGTCCGCGCAACGCGATTTGCGATTGCTGGATTTCAAAAAAGAGTAGCGGTTCTGGAGTCAACCCGTGAAGATTTAGAACGGCAAATGTTCAAACTGAACGAAAGTGTGCCTGAATTGACGGTTGCGCCTGATGCGGTGCGTGAAGGATATGTGGCATATGGCTCCTATGCAAATTCTGTCATTTCTCGAAAAGAGAATATCCAAAAGACAATGGACGACATTGATACGCAAAATAAAGATTTGAGCGAAGAATTGCGTATGGCCATGGAAGCTTTGGATAGTTTCGAGCGTGTCCGTGCCCGCCAATTGGCAA